>JBILMC010000066.1:0-6728 GCA_044375755.1 Chitinophagaceae bacterium | reverse complement strand
CGCGAACTACACAGATTAATCTTCTTCTCTCTTTTAAAACCACATCAGCTGCGCGGGTGATTAAATCGTTAGAAACTCCGGTAGCTATTCGTCCCAGTGTTCCCATGGAGCAAGGTATAATGATCATCGTGTCATACTGACCAGAGCCTGAAGCAAAGGGAGCAGAAAAGTCAGTTGTTGTAAATTGTTTAACGGGGAGATTCTTCCAGCTATCATTTTCTAGCTCCGTGTTCCACACTTCTTTAGCATTAGTCGTCATCACTAAAGCTAACTCTGACCATTGATCTTTCAACTGGGATAACTTTTGCAGAAGGTCTGCTGCATAAATTGAACCGCTGGCGCCCGTAACAGCTACTACAACCTTTTTCATACATCTATAACCCTCAGTTTTGGGATAAGTTCAGTTGAATAAGTATATATTAGTAAATAACCCTTAAATTAAATAAAATCATAAGTAATTTCCCCGTGCCTATTTGAATCGGAACTATATTCGGTTAGAATTTTCATAGGATAAGGTTTAATGGTTAATGGTTTTTGATTAGGGTCCCCCGATTTCCATCGGGGGTTCTTTTTTAATCCCTCTTGGTGTTTTCGTTACCCAAATTATTCAAGATCCATTTTGTTTTCATACTCCATAAATGGAAAGTAGTATTATCTACGGTGCCACCAATTCCATGATTCTTGTTAGGGTAGTAAAAACTATCAAAAGTGATATTGGCTTTTACCAAAGCACTTACCATTTGTGTAGCGTTTTGAAAATGCACATTATCATCGGCTGTTCCATGGATCAAAAGATATTTTCCCTTGACCTTATCTGCATGATTAAGCGGGGAATTGTCGTCGTACCCTCTCTCATTTTCTTTCGGGGTACGCATATACCGTTCTGTGTAAATATTGTCATAAAAACGCCAGCTGGTTACGGGTGCAACGGCAATAGCCGCATGAAAAACGCCCGCTCCCTTGGTGATAGCTAATGAACTCATGAAACCTCCATAACTCCATCCCCAATGGCCGATTCGGTCTTTATCAACAAATGAAAGTTTGCCTAATTCTTTTGCAGCATCAATTTGATCTTCAATTTCAAGTTTTCCAAGCTGGAGGTAAGTTTTTTTCTTGAAGTCTTCTCCTCTGTAGCCGGTGCCTGTATTATCAATACTAACGACGATAAATCCTTTTTGCGCTAGTAATTGGTACCAAGTGCTAACTGCGCCAAATCGATTGGCCACTTGCTGGGAGCCTGGGCCTCCATAGTTACAAAACAAGACAGGATATTTTTTCGAAGGGTCAAAGGCTTGTGGTTTCAGCATCCAACCATTGAGGGTGTCTCCTTTGCTGTTAGGAACACGTATAAAGGCGGCATTACCAAATCCATACTCCTGCATTTTTTCTTTAAGCTTTGCACTTTCTCCTAATTGTTGTAATAGCTTATAAGAAATTCCTTTTTTCTTATCTACAACTAATTGATATCGGCTAATCTGTTGCGGCGTGTTGATGTCCGATCGATATAAAAAGTATTCTGTAAAATTATCATTGAATACGACCCGATTCCATCCTTCACCGGTTGTGAGTGCAGTGGTTGTTTTACCTGTAAAATCTGTAACCATTACATTACGATCCATCGGTCGTGGAGCTGCCAGCGTATAGAATATTCGTTTGTTCGTTTCGTCAACTCCATTCACTTCTGTGATTTCAGTGCTACCTTTTGTTAATTGTAGTTTGGTTAGACCGTCTAGGCTATAGAGATATAAATGACGATAGCCATTCATTTCACTGGTGAATAAGAAATGTTTTCCGTCTTTTAAGAACCACCAGTCATCGTTAATTTCTACAAAGTATTTGTTGGTTTCTTCATATAAAAGACGACTCTTACCTGTATTAGCATCAGTGGCTAATAATTTTAAATGATTTTGGTGACGATTCATCCAGAAAACGACGAGTGTATTGTTGTCTTCTGTCCATTTGATTCGGGGAATATAGATATCTCCTGTTTCAAACTCTGCTTTTACGTCTTTGCTATTTTTTACATCGTATAGATGAATTTCAACTACTGAGTTGTCGTCGCCTGCTTTAGGATATTTATAGCGATAGTCGGTGTTGTGCGAATTGTCAAACATTGTCATATTGAATTCCTTTACTCCCGATTCGTCAAATCGGTAATAAGCTAAATGCGTTCCTTCTTTATTCCAGGCATAAGCTTGCGTGAATTCAAATTCCTCTTCATACACCCAATCACAATTACCATTGATCACTTGATTCCATTTTCCGTCTTTGGTAACAGCGGTGTAAGAACCTGAGGCAATATTGTATAGATAGAGATTGTTCTGGTAAACATAAGAGATATACTCGCCCGTTGGAGAAAATTCGGCGTGCAAAAACTTCGGATCTTCTTGCTCTCCGACTTCTGCAAGGGTCTCCTTTAAGCGAATCAGTTGTGTGTCCTTATCCGATGTAATTAGCAAATGAACAACAGACTTTGCTGATCTTCTATAGATTGATTCTGTGTTGGATTTAACTAAATGGAACTGTGGTTTAGCCGCACTTGTAATTACTTGATCTGCCCGGTTTATTTTTTTTCCAAACTGGTCTTTGTAGCGACTCCATTGCCAGTTCACCTCCTTTTTTGTAGTGTCGAACCGAGCATTTATAAACTCACCTCGAAAAGTCCCCTTTTTATAGATATCCTCCAGTGTAATTGATTTTGTTTGTGCACTGGCGGAGATGCCGCAAAGCAATAAAATGACAAGTAGGTTTCGCATGCGCGTTGATTTAGTCCATAAATGTATAAAAAAAGACGGCCTGATAAGGCCGTCAGTAAAAAGATTGATAAGTGGTATTTCTTTATTTTTTTTCAGCCATATCGGGCACTGCTTCCACTTTATAAGCGCCTGCATCCAATTTTACCTTGGTCTCAGAGAAGGCCTTCAAGGTTGCTTCGATGTCTGCATCATTATGGATGGCAGAGGGAATCAAACGGTAAATGATATGACCCTTTGGAATAACCGGATAAACTACAATTGAGCAGAATACACCGTAATTTTCACGAAGGTCCATCACCATGGCAGTGGCCTCTTCTACTCCTCCTTTCATGTACACAGGGGTTACAACCGAATCTGTTTTGCCAATATCAAATCCGCGGTCTTTTAATCCCTTTTGTAATTTGAGTGCATTATTCCACAACTTTTCCTTGTATTCTGGATGGTCACGCAGTAATTCCAACCGCTTTAAGTTACCTACTACCAACGGCATTGGTAAGCTTTTGGCAAAAATCTGTGAGCGAATATTATAGCGGATGTAATCCATGATTACTTTATCTCCTGCTACAAAAGCACCAATACTCGCCATTGATTTAGCGAAGGTGGAAAAGTAAATATCAATTTTATCTTGTATACCCTGTTCTTCACCGGCGCCTGCACCTGTTTTACCTAATGTACCAAAGCCGTGTGCATCGTCAACAAGTAAACGGAAGGTGTATTTATTTTTTAGGGCAGCGATTTCTTTAAGTTTTCCTTGGTCACCTGCCATGCCAAATACGCCTTCAGTGATGACCAGAATACCTCCTGTTTTTTGTTTCTCTACAAGAGCAGCTGCTCGTTGCAATTGTTTTTCGCAATCTTCTACATCATTATGTTTAAAAACATAGCGATGTCCAGGGTGCATGCGAAGACCATCAATGATACAGGCATGGCTCTCTGCATCATACACAATCACATCGTGGCGCCCGCAAAGAACGTCAATGACACTTAACATTCCCTGGTATCCAAAATTGAGCAAAACGGCATCCTCTTTCATTTCAAATGCTGCCAATTCTGCTTCCAATCTTTCGTGTAGATTACTGTTTCCGCTCATCATACGAGCACCCATTGGATAAGCAAGTCCATACTCACGAGCTCCATCAGCATCTGCTTTTCTCACTTCCGGGTGGTTGGCAAGGCCCAGATAATTATTCAGGCTCCAGACAATCATGTCCTTACCTCTGAACTTCATACGGCTGCTGATTTCACCTTCTAATTTTGGGAAGGCAAAGTATCCATGTGCTCTTTCACGATGTTGACCCAGGGGGCCTGCGTTCTTCAATAACTTTTCAAAAAGATCGGCCATAAAATTGGTTTTACAGGTTGTAGAACAGCTGCAAAATTACGGTTTTTACGCTATGGTACGATCTACGTTAAATGCCTAAAACCCTTTTTTAGATTCAGACTTTTGTGCAGGAGCATTCTTTACAAACCGCTCCATCCATTCAAACTGCTCAGCAAGCACGTGAAGTAGGTTTTCCTTCCCTGTATACCCGTGTGATTCGTAAGGCAAACTCACATAACGAGCCGTTCCGCCATGGCCTTTAACTGCATTGTACATTCTTTCACTTTGAATAGGGAATGTACCTGTATTGTTATCCAGTTCGCCATGAATTAATAAGAGCGGCGCATTGATTTTATCGGCATAGTTAAACGGACTCATCCGGTTGTAAAGTTCTGGCGCTTGCCAGTAGGTTCTGTCTTCATTCTGAAATCCAAAAGGGGTTAAAGTTCTGTTATAGGCGCCACTGCGGGCGATTCCGGCTTTAAAAAGTTTGGTGTGAGCAAGTAAATTGGCTGTCATAAATGCGCCATAACTATGACCGCCTACCGCTACTTTGTCTGGATCGCCAACTCCTCTTTCTTTTAAAGTTTGAATTGCGGCTTCGGCATTCATTGTTAATTGTTCAATGAAGTTATCAT
Organism: Chitinophagaceae bacterium; assembly: GCA_044375755.1. Taxonomy (GTDB): domain Bacteria; phylum Bacteroidota; class Bacteroidia; order Chitinophagales; family Chitinophagaceae; genus JJ008. The sequence goes on along the minus strand of JBILMC010000066.1, from coordinate 2,013 downwards.
TTGGTTTTCCATTTTCATTGCTGGCAACAATGGGCATTTCTGCATTATTTAAAACTGCATAACCTTGTGTTACATAAAATACAGGAGAACCACCATTTAGATACGTAAATCGATGTTCGCTTCCTCTAATTTGGGCTGCATCAGCTGCAGAATTATACTCTGCCGGATAGGCCCAAATAAAAACCGGTAGTTTGCCATCTCTTTCTTTATTATAATTTTTTGGCAAATAGAGTTCACCTGTCAAATTGATACCATCCGCACGCTTGTAAAAAATTTTTTCCTTAGTAACACCCTCCATAGAAGGATAGGGATTTGTGAAAGTAGTCAAAGGACGATCTGCAATACGTCGAATAAGGTCCTTTTGAAAATAATTCGGAACCTCTTTCTCACTCTCTCGTTGTGTGATTAACACTCCATTTTCAGCATCAATAATTTTTTGAATCGTTTCAAAAACGCCCACGCTGCATTTCCATAGCGTATCTACTTTTTTTGTGTGAACATGAAAGGAAAGCAAAAAGGGTAAATCTCCTTTTGGTGAGCTGCCTGTTGTATTGTTGAAAAGTACTTTATTGCCTTTGTCGATGGTCCACAAAACGGGTTTCCCAAATTCGTTGGATTTTGTAACGGCTGTGCCAGGATTTGAGTACGCATCAGTTGTGTTACGAGTAAAAATTCTTTCTAGATCTCCTGTGGTTGGATTAAAACGATTAATGCCTGATTGTTGGCGTGAGCGTAATCCTTCATATACCAATGCAAGTCCTTCATTACCCCATACGGTGTTGCTGTAACGCATTTTCGTTTTAAAGAGCAATGTTTTCTCACCATTAAAAGGAGCGCTTAATGCATAAACCGCATCGTGATAGTCCATTTGTTTTTTTATCAGGCCGCTATCAAGGGGTTCGCACCAAACCAAGGTAGCCGCTTGATCCTCTCTCCACTCATGTCCTCTCGCAATCGGTTGAACATTATCATTGCCGCTTGGTGCTGTTTCGGAAGAGGGGTTGGCACCTAAATTTTTTATAGTCGTTCCTTTGCGATCCATTATAAAAAGCAAAGAGGCAAATCCACCAGCAGGCACACTATACGAGAAGGGAGGGGTCATCACCTCAGTAAGGATATATTTTTTATCGGGAGAAAGTGAAGCTGATTTGTAAAGTGCAGGCCCGGCTATTTTTGTTTCCACGCCCTTCGTGTTACTAACTAATTGTGCAGTGGCATAAAAAGAAAAGAGTTGCTCATCATAAGGAGACTTGATAAGATCTTGAAACGTTGGGCGAGGAGAGGCCTTGCCACTATTTTCCTGAATAGTTGGTCCATCTGGTACAGCAACTTTGATTGGCGCTTCGGTAGGTTTACGCGTAGTAGTGAAATACAAAAGGGTGTTAGCGTCTATCCATTGATACCTATTGAGAACAATGTTGAGTGGTGATTTATTGATGCGTATTGCTTTTTTGGTAGCAATGTTGACCTGATAAAGGTCCACACTGGTTGTGTTTACCTGTAAAAAAGCAAATGCACGCTGATCTGGACTCCAAGTTACACCCGTTGCATGGAGCGGTTTGGGAAGTCCCTCTATTGAAAAATCTTTTTGCGTGCGAGCATCTCGCAAGTAGAGTTGTTCAATTAAGTTCAATCGGCTTGGCGCAAAATTGGCAGGATTGATACGCAACCCTGCAATTCGAAGTTCAGGTGCAGCTAGTTCATCCATTTCTGCATAACTATTGGTTTGCATTAGGACCATCCACTCACCTTTATTATCAACGCTGACCGCAGCAGGTCTTTTGGCAAGTAGCATATCTGTAATTTCTTTTGGGGGTGTTTTGTAGCCAGACTGTGCAAAAGAAAGTGAGTAAAGTCCCATTAAAAAAGAGATTGTTGCAACAAAAAAGACAGTTAATTCCTTTTTCATTCGAGTCGGTTTTTAGGGAGTTAAGTTAAGTAAATTGACGATCTTTGACGCAGTCACAAAAGAGTAATCATGAACATAAAAGTTTGCGGAGTCACAACTTTTAA
>JBILMC010000065.1:0-6765 GCA_044375755.1 Chitinophagaceae bacterium | reverse complement strand
CCTTCGCATACCAAGCTGAAAAAGTTTGTAGTGGTAAGCTAGGTGTTTGGACGGGCGCATTCATTCAGCAGATGGAAATGGCTTATGCCGCATCCACGCTCATTGTTGCACGAGCAGGTGCGATGACCGTTGCAGAAATTGCAGTTGTAGCCAAGCCAGCCATTTTTGTTCCGTTTCCGCATGCGGCCGAAGATCATCAAACCGCAAATGCAATGCAGTTAGTAAAGCGTCAAGCTGGATTATTGATTCCTGATCATGAGTCAGCGACGCAATTGGTTTCTGCAGTAATTGAATTGTGTAGTGACGAAGAAAAACGCAAACAAATGACAGAACAAATTCGGCCATTGGGAATTCGGGATGCTGATCAACGTGTTGCAGTCGAGTTATTGAAAAGGATAAAGGCTTAATGAACCAGATAGTCGTAAATACAGATTTGTTGCGTAGTCCATTCAAGGGTACTGAGGGGATTGATCAGATCTGTTTTGTAGGTATTGGTGGAATTGGCATGAGTGCATTAGCTCGATTTTTTTTAGAAAGAGGAATTAGAGTAAGTGGATATGATAAAACCAGAACGGCGCTGACTCAACAATTGGAGAAGCAGGGAATGAATATTCATTATGAAGATCAAATTGAGAATGTTGATAAAGAAGCGACAGTTGTAGTCTATACTCCCGCTATACCAGGGGATCATCAAGAATTGAACTGGTATAAAAAAAATGGTTATACAGTATGGAAGCGAAGTGATTTGCTTCAACGTATAACTGACAGCTCTTTGAACATTTGTATTGCAGGAACACATGGTAAAACTACCACTAGCACATTGGTGGCGCATATTCTTCGGGATAGCCAAATGGGCTGCAATGCTTTTTTAGGGGGAATTGCGAGTAACTACGAAACCAACTACTGGAGTAGTAGGACTAATTGCTGTGTGGTGGAAGCAGATGAATATGACCGTAGTTTTTTGAAGCTAAAGCCGCAGGTTGCTGTCATTACAGCAATGGATCCAGATCATTTAGATATCTATGGTACTGCAGCAGAGATGGAGGAAGCTTTTTTGCAGTTCAGCAGTTTGGTGGCACCCGGTGGACTGTTGATTTACAAAAAAGGTTTAAAGCGTGCAACAGAGCTACGGGCTAAGCAGCTATGTAGTTATCATCTGAATGATACAACGGCGGATTGTTATGCAACAGAACTGAAAGTAGAAAAGGGTAGCTATCATTTTTCAGTTCATGTATGTGGTAAAACGCTAGCTGGTTTCGAGCTTTCAATGGGTGGATTGCATAATGTTGAAAACACAGTTGCTGCAGTTTCTATTGCGAGTATGCTTGGAATTGAGGAGAATAAGATTAAAAAAGCAGTGGCTTCATTTCGAGGTGTGCAGCGAAGATTTGAAGTAATCTGGAAAGATGCAAATCGTGTGTGGATAGATGATTATGCACATCATCCAGCTGAGTTGCAGGCCTTGATTACAGGCGTACGTTCGTTGTATGGAAGTAAAAAATGTACAATCATTTTTCAGCCGCATCTGTACACGCGAACACGAGACTTGGCCAAGGAGTTTGGCGAGGCTTTATCAGGTGCGGATGAGGTGATTTTGTTGCCCATTTATCCTGCAAGAGAATTACCCATTGAGGGAGTGAGTAGTGAGTTGATTAAGCATAATATAAATGACAAACCGGTATCACTCTTTGATAAGAATCAAGTGTTGAGCTGGTTTACTGAAGAAATGAAAAAAGAAAACGAACAAAACATAATTATAACAGCAGGGGCTGGTGATATTGACCAGTTACTGCCAACTATGAAAAATATAATAAGGTAGCGTTGAAAATAAAGAGAATTATACAGCGAATTTTATTTTTCCTTTTCTGGATAGGAATTGGAACAGGCATGACGTTATTACTGGTCGCTGCAATTGGCCGTCGTAATAAAGAGCGATTCCGTTCTTATACGATTGAAATCCAAGGGCACTATGGCGGAGCATTTTTAACGCAGGATTCTGTGGCCAGCTTATTACAAAGTCATACTGCAGGTGTAAGGGGAGAGTTGCTTTCGCTATTTAATATGCAGCAAGTTGAAATGAAATTGCAGCAACACCCATGGGTTCGAAAAGCACAACTCTATTTTGATAATCAGGATATTCTTCATGTACGAATTATAGAAAAGAAACCACTCGCACGTGTATTTACGCAAAGTGGAGCATCTAGTTATTTGGATGAGAGGGGTCAGCTGATGCCACTTGCTAGTTTCCGTACTGTAAAGGTTCCAGTCTTCACAGGCATTCCCGATAGTGCAGGGGTAAAAAATAAGGATAGCCTGCTACTCATTCAGATGCGTGATATGGCGCAGCTGATTGTTAATGATAGTTTTTGGAACGCACAAGTAGCACAGATTGATCGAACAGTTGATCAGAATTGGGAACTGGTACCGGTTGTAGGTGATCATATTGTGAAATTGGGTCAAGCTGCTGATTTTTCTTCGCAATTAAAAAATTTATTCATCTTTTATAAGCAAGTTCTGGCAAAGTCAGGGTTTAATCGATATCGTACCATTGATCTTCGGTTTGATAACCAAGTAGTAGCTGGTTATGGAGTAGATCCAAAAGTTGATTCCATTCAGTTGCGAAGAAGCGTACAGCAACTTTTACAGCAATCTCGGATGGCAGATCAGGATACTTCGATTCGCTATTTGCCAAAGCCACTACAGCCATTGCTGAAAGATGATACCATTTCCGTTACTGCCGAGTTAAAAAATAGTTTACCAATCGATACATCTGTTAGTATACAAAAACCCACAAAAAAAATAAACAACTAAAAAACATCCCTATGAACAACCAAAATCCCATCATTGTAGGTCTTGATATTGGGACAACCAAGATTGCAGTGATTGCCGGCCGTAAAAACGAGTTTGGCAAATTGGAGATCCTTGGATTTGGTAAAGCCAATTCCAATGGTGTTAAGCATGGACAGGTCCTAAATATTGATGAGACCATTAAAGCTATTCGTACTGCACTCGACAATTGCTTTGCCTCTAATCCAAATTTGGAAATTGGCGAGGTGTATGTAGGAATTGCAGGTCACCACATCAAAAGTTTACAGACGCGCGGAGATATGGTACGTCACCGTACGGATGAAGAGGTTACACAAAAAGAAATTGATAAGTTGATTGATGATCAGTACAAGACCTATATCCCTGCTGGTGATCAAATCATCGATGTAATTCCGCAAGAGTTTACTGTTGATAATATTCCAAACATTGCCAATCCGATTGGTTATGGAGGAGTAAAAATTGGAGCTAACTTCCATATTATCACGGGAGATAAAAATGCAATAAGAAATATCAACCGTAGTGTTGAAAAGGCTGGCTTGTTTACTAAAGATCTAGTGTTACAGCCACTTGCTTCCTCAGCAGCTGTAATGGGACAAGAAGACTTAGAGGCAGGAGTAGCAATTGTAGACATTGGGGGTGGTACAACTGACCTTGCCGTATTCAATGAGGGGATACTCAAGCATACAGCCGTGATACCATTTGCTGGTGAAAACATCACGAATGATATCAAGTCAGGATTAGGGGTATTGCGCACACAGGCTGAACAAATGAAAGTGCAGTTTGGCTCTGCATTAGCAAATGAAGCTAAGTCAAATGCCTATATCACTATTCCAGGTTTACGCGGAATGCCTGCAAAAGAGATCAGCGTAAAAAATCTAGCTAATATCATTCAAGCTCGTATGAGTGAGATTATGGATTTTGTGACCTATCATCTCAAGCAGGTGGGATTGGATAATAAAGCACTAAATGGAGGAATCATATTAACCGGTGGAGGTTCCCAATTAAAACACCTGATTCAGCTTACGGAGTATGTTACTGGATTGAATGCACGGATTGGATTTCCCAATGAGCATTTGGCCGCAGGACATATTGAAGAGCTATCCAAACCAACTTACTCTACGTGTATTGGTTTGATCTTAAAGGGATATGACGATTTTGAACATAATCGTAAAGAGTTTGATAAAGGATATCGTAAAGTTGATGTTCCTTCTAATCTGCGTAAAACAGCTACCGGTGAATTAGAGGAAGTAGCTGAAGAAACGGAGATTAGCGAAGAACAAATGAGGAAGCGCCGTAATCTAACTGGCTTCTGGAGCAAATTCAAAGACCGTATCATCGATTTGTTTAAAGAGGAAGAAGATCGTCATTTATAAACTACTTACTAACCTATTCAATAATTCGTAAACTAACTTCCATGATTCAATTTGATTTACCCACAGACAAATCATCTATCATTAAAGTAATTGGCGTAGGAGGTGGCGGTAGTAACGCTGTCAATTACATGTTCAATCAGCAAATTGAGGGAGTAAATTTTGTGATCTGTAATACAGATGCGCAAGCCCTTGCCATAAGTGGTGTCCCTAACCGCGTACAACTGGGTCCTTTTCTGACACAAGGACTTGGGGCAGGTGCCAATCCGGATATTGGGCGACAAGCCACTGAGGAATCACTTGAAGAGATTCGCCGCATTTTGGAGGTGAATACTAAAATGGTATTTATCACTGCCGGAATGGGAGGCGGAACGGGTACGGGAGGAGCGCCGATAGTTGCAAAAATTTGTAAGGAAATGGGAATTTTAACTGTGGGTATCGTTACAACTCCATTTGCTTATGAGGGAAAGAAACGAATGCAACAGGCTGATGAGGGAATTAGGCAATTACGCCAACAGGTTGATACTTTATTGATCATCAGTAATGATAAATTACGTCATCAGTTTGGCAACCTAAAAATGCGTGAAGCTTTTGAAAAAGCAGACAATGTATTGGCTACTGCCGCACGTTGCATAACCGATGTAATCAATAGTACAGGACAAATCAATGTAGATTTTGCGGATGTATGTACAGTTATGCGTAACGGGGGTCGTGCTATCTTAGGTCATGCAGAAATGGCCGGACACAACCGTGCGCAACTTGCATTAGAAGAGGCTATCAATTCTCCATTGTTAAATGATAATGACATCTTGGGCGCAAAGTGGATTTTAATCAATATCAATTCTGCTCGTGGTGAACATGAATTCACGATGGATGAGGTAGAAATCATTCAAGAATTATTATTGACCAAAGCAGGTCCAAATACCGATGTTATTTTGGGAATGGGGTATGATGATACACTTGGCGATAAGCTGGGTATCACGCTTATTGCAACAGGTTTTGAACACAAGGATGTGATTACACAGCCTACTGTTACGTGTGCAAAAGTTCAGGAAGAAGAAAAAATAGTAATGGTACTAGGTCAGCCAGAAATTACTCCGGTTGCAGAAGTCGTTGCGCCTGTTGTAGCAGAGGAGGTTGTCAATACGCCCATAGAAGAAGTTGCCACTCCGGTTGTACCTGAGCAGATTGCGATTGAAGAATCAAATTCTATCGATTCTTTGATGCCAACATTAGTTGAGACACAGCTCGAACCCGTTGTTGAGCTGATCAAAGAAACGGAGGCGACATTTTTGGCAGCTGCAGTAATTATGCCTGAACCCGTTGCAGAAGCAGTAGCTTCTGGTGGATATCTGGCAAAGCCTGCTAATATTTATGCATCAACTGAAGCATCAAGTGAAGAGCCTGCTTCATTGGCAACTACTACTTTTTCTCCAGTGATAGCAGAGGTGGATGAGGAGAAAATTGAGACAGCACCTCCATCACTTTCGATAATTGAGAAAGAGCCAGAGGAGGCTATGGAAATGCGACTCGTTGAAAGAGAAGAAGAGGTACTTCCTCCGTCTCCAGTTTTGTATGAATTGCATAGTGCACCTAAGCCTGAAATCGTGGAACCTACTAGTGTTGATGAATCAGAAGCACAGGAGCGCCGTGCTGCAGAGCGTTTACAGAAGTTAAGAAACCTTTCCTTCAACGTAAATACAGCCGATCCTAATAATGAATTTGAAACAATTCCTGCGTACATCCGTCGGAATATGGAAATGTATAATAGCAAGGCTCAGATAGAAAATTTTTACAGCAGTTATGAAGTAAAAGAGGATTCTTCTAAGCAGGGTCCAATCAGTACGCTGAATAGTTTTTTAGATGGGAAAAAGCCTGATTGATATTCACTTCAAAAGTGATTCAATAGTGTGGGTCTGTTTTTAGTTGTACCTCCCGGTTTTGTCCGGGAGGTTTTTTATGTATAGGCTCTTCTAGCCGTACCTTTGTTTGACAATTATGGAAACAGTTTTAATTGCAGGTGGAACCGGTCTGGTTGGTCAGGTATTGACAAATCAACTTTTATCACAGGGGGTACATGTGATTTTATTGACCCGTTCAATCTCTTCAGCCAAGAAAAAATTTTCAGAACATCCTCTTCTAGACTATACTGCTTGGGATCCGGCTAAGAAAAATATCGATAAAACACTTTTTTCACGCGTGCAGCATATTGTTAATCTTGCCGGGGCAGGAGTTGCAGATAAACGTTGGAGTGATGTCCGAAAAAAAGAAATTTCTGACAGCCGCGTACAAGCCGGAGAGTTGATTGCAGAGCAGTTGTTAAATCACTCACACACTGTTAAAACCTATATAGGTGCTTCTGCTATTGGTTGGTATGGCCCAGATCCCTCAAAACATCGTGCAGGTTTTATCGAAATAGACCCTTCGTATACAGATTTTTTGGGCACTACATGTCAAAAGTGGGAGGCCAGTACTGCTTCGTTGGATCAGGCCGGAATTCGTTGCGTCACTTTACGAATTGGGATTGTGCTGACGCCAAAGGGCGGAGCGCTTCGGGAGTTTTTAAAAC
>JBILMC010000064.1:0-6777 GCA_044375755.1 Chitinophagaceae bacterium | reverse complement strand
GGAAGGTATTCGTACTCTATGGCGTGTTTCCATGAAAGTGGTACAGCGGTGTTGTTGATATCTTGTGAGGTGAGTCCAAAATGAACCCATTCGAGTTGTGCCTCAGCTCCCCAGGTTTTTAGTTTTTCTTTGATAAAATACTCTACTGCCTTTACATCATGGTTTGTTGTCTTTTCAATTTCTTTGATTTTCGCCGCATCCTCAAATGAGAACTCCTCTATAAGTGATTTTAATTTCTTTTTTGTTGCAGCATTCAATGAAAAAAACTTCTTTTTTTCCAGAGCTAACAAATACTCTACTTCAACCCAGACACGGTATTTATGAAGTCCATATTCAGAAAAAAACTCATCTAACTGATGTACTTGGGCATGATAGCGTCCATCAATCGGAGAAATTGCATTTAGTGTGTTTAGTTCCATGGATAATTTAGATTACCATCGTTGTTAGGCCTAACTTTGCACCCGTAAAATTAATTCAATTGGAGAAGATACGGGTAGGTATTGTTAATTATTTAAACACCAAGCCTTTATTAGTTGGTTTACGAAAATTACAGGAAGCAGGTCAAATTGAATTGATAGAAGATTATCCCGCTCATATTGCAGCTTTTTTGGCAAAAAAAGAAATAGATCTGGGGTTGGTTCCTATTGCCGCACTCTCAACAATTCCTGGTCATGCCATAGTGGGTTCTTATTGTATCGCAACAAATGAGGAAGTTGGATCTGTTTGTTTGTTTAGTCAACAGCCTATCGAACAGGTGACGCATGTGATTCTTGATTATCAAAGTAGAACCTCTGTACAATTAGCTCGCCTGCTATTTAAACAGTTTTGGAAAAAAGAAGTAGAATTCATTCCAGCCGTAGATGAGAGGTATATTGATGAAATAAAAGGGGCAACAGCTGGAATTATTATAGGGGATCGTGCATTAGAGGCACGTCCTCATTTTCCCTACATCTATGACCTTGGGATAGCTTGGAAGACTTTCACCAATCTTCCCTTTGTATTTGCTGTTTGGGCTTCAGTTGTGCCACTTTCAAAGGAATTTATTTCTCTTTTTGATGAAGCCAATAGGGTAGGATTTACTCAATTGAAAGAGGTGGTTGCTGCAAATCAGCAGGCAACAAAATATGACCTTTATCAGTATTATACTACGAATATTGATTACCAACTAAGCGCTGAAAAGGAACAAGCAATCCGGTTATTTCTTAAAAAATTGGAGCAAATTAAGTAGCCTTTCAATTCCTAAAGGCAAAGATATTCAATTGTAGATCGTAGGGATGAGTTGAATTCTTTTGTTGAAAAGGGTGTGTGAAGATGGGGGCTGCCTCTTTAATATAATAGCGGAAACCTGCTTGTTGTAAAAGTGATAGAATTGCAGTTAATTTTTCTTGTTTTTCAAAGGTGCCGTGATACTCCACAAAAAGGTGCTGGACATTCATCAGATTAGAAGTGCAGTCTTTTAAGACATCCCACTCAGCTCCTTCGATGTCAATTTTTAAGAAGTCTATTTTTTGATTTAGAAAGTCTTTTAAGCGAACCGCAGATACTTCAATACAATTCTCACTTTCTGTCAAACTAATTCCACTTGCCATTCCTTTTTTTGCTGCGAAAGTGATCTTTGTATTTTCTATCCAAACTGCAGCTTGATTACACTGGATATCTTGTAATTGAAAAGATTCTATATTTTTTTGTAGGAGGGCGTAATTCTGCGGGTCGGGCTCGAAAGCTATAATGGTTGCAGCTGGAAATTGTCGCTTAAAATATAGAACACTGAGTCCAATATTAGCTCCGCAGTCAATAATTGTTGGGTTGCTGGAAAGTGTTTGTCGGTATACTTCCTCTACAAATATTTCTTGAAAGCCGTGTAAAAATTCCTGCGGGGCTTCATAAAAAAACCGTCGTCCAAACAGTTCAATCGAGCGTATTTTGCCAGCTGGCAAGTGCTTTAAATACTTTTGTTGAAGCCAGCCAATTGAGAGTCCCTGTAAACGCTTGTTTCTTTTCAGCTGTAGCCGATATTTTATTCCTTTTAGGAGGTTTTGTAAAAAAGGGATGAATAACATTTTTGATAACTATCCCCTAAAATTACGAATTTAGCTCCGATGACTCCTCTATTATCAATTTGCATACCTGCTTATGAGCGTCCAGATTTTTTAAAACGCTTGCTGGACAGTATTGCACAACAGGTATTTAAAGACTTTGAGGTGATTGTGACTGACGATTCAGTTTCGCGCGATAATGAGGAGTTGTTGTTTAATACGCCCTATAAGTTTTCTATTCATTACCAGCGTAACGACAGATCATTAGGTACACCCCTAAATTGGATGGAAGGGATTAAACATGCTTCCGGTCAGTGGATCAAAATAATGCATGATGATGATTATTTCACAGATAAGTATGCGCTGGAAAATTTCGCGGCACAGTTAGATGAAGGAGCTGACATCCTTTTCTCCGGATATTATTCATATGACGAGAGAACGCAAACCAAAAAGAACAAGACAATTAGTCTGTCTGCGTTTCAATCAATCAAAAGGGATCCTTATCGGCTTTTCAGTGATAATTTAATCGGTCCGCCTAGTGTTGTTTTGTTTCGTAAAAGCATGCAAGAATTGTACGATTCAAAATTGAAATGGCTAGTTGACTTGGAAGCCTATGTACGCATGATGCGTCGATATTCCTGTCGCTATATTGCTCAGCCACTTGTTACAATGAGCTACAACGACTCACAAGTAACAAATGCTTGCTTTCGAGAACCCTCAGTAGAAATTCCTGAAGCGCTGTATTATTATAAAAAACATGGGCAGGCTACTTTTCGTAGTATAATAAGTTATGATGGATGGTGGCGTCTGATCCGTAACCTCTCTATCCGCTCTGAGGGGCAATTAAAGGAATATGCAGATGGGCAATCAGTTCCCTCTTTTTTAGTTCGGATTGTCCGTTTTCAACAGCGTGTTTCGCCCGTAGCGTTACGAGTAGGCATCTTTTCAAAAATACTTATGGGAATTTCCTATCAGTTTAATAGATAACATGGTTTCTGTCATTATCATAAATTACAATACTTTTCAGCTAACCTGCGATTGCATCTCTTCTGTATTCAAATTCACTAAAGGAGTCCCTTTTCAAATCATTTTAGTTGACAATGCATCCACTGAAAGAAATCCCGCTCATTTCTTAGAAAAATTTCCTTCGATCAAGTTAGTAGAAAGTAAAAAAAATCTGGGATTTGCAGGAGGTAACAATCTAGGTATTGAACAGGCGACTGGAGATACCATTTTATTATTGAATAGCGATACTCTATTAACAGAAGACAGTATATCTCTTTCCGTCGCTCAATTGGAAAAAGATCCCTCAATTGGTGTTTTAGGGTGTAGACAGCTTTTTCCGGACGGCGCTCTTCAATACTCGGCCAGAAGATTTCGTTCTATAAGTTGGGAATTATTAGATCTTTTTCGATTTGCGCTTTATTTCTATTCATCTAAGGCGCGTGCACATCGTATGTTGGGCCAGTATTTTCTTCACGATGAATCATTGTATGTTGATTGGGTCAATGGTGCTTTTTTCTTATTTCCAAGGCGGCTACTCTACCAATTACCCCAACATCAATTAGATGAACGGTTTTTTATGTACGCCGAAGATGTTTTGTGGTGTGAGCAAATTAAACAAGTTGGCTATCGAGTCTTTTTTTTGGCAACTACTTCTATTATTCATATCACAAGTGGAAGCACAGCAATCTCCAAGCAATTACGATTGCGCAAAGTAATGATGAAGCATGAAATGAAGATAATGGAACTTAGAAAAGGGAAGGGGCTCTATTATTATGCGTTTGGGTGCATTTATTTAAGTAAGGAATACCTTCGACTTTTCGTAAAGTGGGCCTATTTTGAAATTACGGGGAAGTTAATTCGGTAAAAGGTCTATTGTTCGTTCAATGATTTGACTCCAATTATAGTGGTCGTAAAAGCTGGTTGGTGTTTGGAAATGATTCTCATTGTGAGTAGAAACAGCGTAGATTTTTTCTGCAAAGTCAATCCAATTTCCCGCGCTGGCCACTTGTAGCATATTGCCGGTTGTTGTTATGTCAATACCAATTGCGCCATTAATGGTTGTTACTACGGGGGTGCCTACCGCAATCGCTTCTATACTTTTTGTTTTTACGCCCCCACCTTTTTGGATAGGATTAATTAGTACTTGTGCTGCTTTAATGTATTGCTCAATGTCCTTGACAAATCCCGCATTGATATAAGGACTTCTTTCTACTTCAGACCGAAATTTCCAACGCTTGGGTATAACGCCACCGCAAATGATAATGCGGTAGTTCAAGAGCTTTTTGCGCAGTTGTGGCTCTATTTTTGAAATAATCACTTCCAACGCCTCTCTGTTTGGTTGGTATTGCAGCGGCCCGTTAAATAGAATCAAAAAGGTATTTTTTTCTATTTGATGCCTTTCACAAATTATTGCTTTAGCTTCTTCTCGGTCTTTTGGATTTTCCTTCTGTTTTACCCCGTATGGAATTTCTAGGCAGTGGGCTTTCTCTATCGCCCATTTTTTGGCAGCAAATTCTTTATCCTGTGAGGTGATAAAGCTAATTCTATCTGCACCTTTAAAAGCCCACTTTTCATATGCTTTTAAAAGGGGCCACCACCATTTTCCTAGCGATTGGAAGCGTTGGTGTTCAATATTGTGAGTGTGCAGTAAAAAAGGAATTTCTGTATCTTTTTTTATTAAATGAGCCAACCATGCATAATAGGGATGTTCCCAAATTAGAAAATCATATTGATTGCGTGCAATTAATTCTTTGATAGTACCTTTTAGTGTGTAATCGGCATATCTAAAAATTGAAGTAGAGAGTGCTGGCAATAGTCGATAAGGTGAATTAGCCACAACCTGATTATCCTCTGTCCCAATAACCGTTACTTTTGCAACAGTAGCCAGGGCATTAATCCATCCCTCAATGTAACGATGACCACCCGAGCTGGCAGGTAGAAATCGGTAGGGGACAATAATCAGAATTTTCTTCATAATGCGCACTACTCTGCTTTCTTTTTAAGGAACATCCCAATTCCACCTAAAATGACAAGCGCAATTAGAAATGAACTGGCGTACATAATTTTTGTTCCATTTTTATAGGAAGTAGGCTCAAAGACAAAACGAATTTCATGTTTTCCTTTTTTTAATGGCAGACCTCTTAGTACATAGTTCACATTCAAATAGTCTGTTTTCTGGCCGTCAACATATGCATTCCACCCCTTTGGGTAATAGATTTCACTAAAAACAGCAAATTGTTCTTCGGTACAATTTGCCTCGTAGGTTAGGGTGTCATTATCGAATGAAGTCATACGAATAAAGGAACTGCTGTCTTTGTTAAATTGAGTAGTTCCTTGATAGCTTGTTGCTTCAATTACGACTGAATCTTTTAAGTTTGTTTGACCAATTTGCTCCAGCACAGCAGCTCTATTTGGAGCAGAAACTATTGAGGAAATCAGCCAGCAGTTTCCAAGTGCTTGATCATTTTTTACAACTGATTGTTGACCAGTGGTAGGATCGCTCACGATTACATAACGTGTATTAAGCATATTTAATACTCCCTGGTTTAGACTACCTGCGAAGTACTTTTCAATTAGGTCTTGATAGATCCTCAATTTAGCGGCATGATAACCGCCAATCGATTTGTGGAAATAAGATGTCCTTGAATCATTAAATGTGCTGGTGGATAAATTTAATACTCTGTAATTTGGGTCTTTGTCTGCTAAAATCTCCACATCCTGTGGAGTGGCAGAAAAGTTAGATTGAGTGTATTCTTCTGCTGGTTGATAAGATTTTTCATTGAGATAGGCATGGCTTGTTATAAGCAACTCGCCACTTGTCAGAATTATAAGAAGTCCAACCGCCCAGTTCATCTTGATTCTTTTATTCACAAATAGTCCGATAATTGTTGCAAGAAGACCTGTTATGATTAAAGCTCTGAGAATGCTCAAGCCAAACATATGCTGTCTTTCCTCAATCATTCCCGCTACAATTGAACGAGCAAATTGGTCAGAACCATTCTTGTCTGTATACGCAGCCAATACTTGTTCATCAATTGGGGCACTGTAGTCTTGTGCTAACCAGAGCAAAAAGAGAAAAGTAAATAGCCCTGCTAGGTAGTATAAATTTTTCTTTGTCCATATCTCAATTTCGCCTTTGAAAATATCCTTCAATAGAATTAACGTCGAAACTGATAGGGTTAATTGAGGAATGGCCTGTGCCATCGAGGGTGCCCTAAACTTGTTGAATAATGGTAAGTATTCAAAAAGTATATGATTGAATTCCATTAGGTTTTTTCCCCATGAAATAAATATTCCAAGTAGGGTAGCCGCCATTAATCCATATCGAAGGGGTCCTTTGTTAATTATAAAACCAAGTAGCCCAAGAATTAATATCAAAACTCCGAGATAAGCTGGGCCTGCAGTATATGGAAGAGAACCCCAATATTGGGGTAGACCTTGTGCTAATTGCTCTGCATTGGCTTCATCTAATCCAACCTCGGTTAATTTTTTTGCAATGGCTGAGCCCTCTTCAAAATTTCTACTATGCCCGCCGCCAAAAGCATTTGGGAGCAATAGGGTCAAGGACTCCCGTTTTCCTAAGCTGTACTCGAAGGCATAACTTGTATCTAGTCCAGTGGTTTTTGTTGTATTTACTTTACCATCGGTAATCACCACGTCTTTCCCCCCTCTCATTGTATATCGGCTATACTCCGCAGAGGTCCAAAGTATCAACGCATTGCCACCAACCGAAAGT
>JBILMC010000062.1:0-6807 GCA_044375755.1 Chitinophagaceae bacterium | reverse complement strand
AACCTAAAACAAGAAGAAAATTATTACAAAGAAATTAACGAAAATATTGCCGAATTTATAAATAAGAATAATAAATCTGAAAATTGGTGGGAAAGCTTAAAACAGTATAAAGCGGTAATTAAAATTGATAGCAACTCATTCTCCCCTGATGGAGTTACCGTAAACAATTCATTAAACTTGATGATTGATACTATTATTGAATATGGAAATAAAAATTATTTAGTAGCATATTGGATCAATGAATTAGGATACTTAGATAGCCCTATAGAGAACTTAGAATATTCGTTATTTTTTAGTCAAACTGGAAAAAGAGGAAACATGTATACTTTTCTCATATAAGAGCCGGAAACTGCACTTGAAAAAGGAGAAATAATTTTAACTAAAGAAAAATACCAAGAACGAGTTACACTACTTCGCCCAATTAGAGCAACAATATTTTTTATTACCCGTTCTTCAAAACTTTTACTAATTTTTTTAATTAGCCTCTATTGCGTTATCATTTTTATAAAAAATAGGTTATCAATTTTAAAAAAGCTAAGTCATGAAATTGAAATTGGTGACACAGTCAGTATTGCCAAATCAAGATTAGTGTCAAAATATTAATTACACAAATCATTATGAGTCTATCCTAGAATGTAAGCTGTTAAAAATTTAAATCAAGAAATAAAATAATTATACATAAATAAGATGCAGCATCACTATTTTATGAATTTTATTTTCTTTCACTTACACTAATTAAGTCATGCACCTTAAAAAATATTATGTACTCATTTACATAATATCAATTCACTTCACTGCATACGGAGGAGGTAATGCTAAAGCTCCATTAGATAGCATTATAAAACCAACTTCTTCATTTTTAAGATCTGCTGACACATTTAATTAAAAAAGATTTTTAATCGTCTCTGGTGCCACATCATTATCTTTTGCTGGTTCATTTATTTATTTGAACAATAGTTGGTGGTCAGACAAAAAGACTTCTTTTCACTTTGATGGCGGAAAGAGATTCAAACATATGTTTATTCTTAAAAGAGATGGCAAGTATGCAAAAAATCTAGATAAAGCTG
Source organism: Chitinophagaceae bacterium (assembly GCA_044375755.1). Taxonomy (GTDB): domain Bacteria; phylum Bacteroidota; class Bacteroidia; order Chitinophagales; family Chitinophagaceae; genus JJ008. The sequence continues at coordinate 5,740 of JBILMC010000062.1, read as the reverse complement.
GCCACTTTCTCGGAGGAATCATTACATCTGATTTAACATCATCATCACTAAGTTGGGCTGGTCTAAAGTCTGGTAAAGAACTATTAATAGGCGGGGTATTTGGTTCCGTAATCCAAGGCTTTATAGAATACAAAGATGGCTTTGCGCCAACATGGGGTTTTAGCATATATGATCTACTTTCAGGTTCACTAGGAAGCTTCTATCCTTATTTTCAAACGAGAAGTAGACTATTAAAATCAATTGATGTAAAGTTTAGCTATTATAACAGAAATAATTATTATCAACGTATTACTGGTAGAAATTATTGGAATGATGATTATATAAACCAAACCTACTGGCTAACTTTTAATCCTTACAGACTTAGTAAAAAAACAAATTGGCCAAAATGGCTAGGCATATCGTTTGGGTTCGGCGTCAACGATCACCTCAATAACTATAATATTGGTATGCCAAACGGAGAAAGCGATCTGGGAAAAGGTGCGATTGAATTTTATTTATCGCCCGATCTCGATTTCACCGAAATCCTTCCAAAAAAATATCCTTGGCAGAAATTTGCAAAAATTTTGAATTTTATCAAGTTCCCAGCTCCCGCTTTAAGGATTAGTAATCAACCTAAATTATTGCCTATTTACTTTTAAAGATCTGGTTTTGTATTAGTGTTTACTTAGCATCATCAATTGGATTTTACAAGTTTGATATAAAATCTTACCAAACAAATGAAATCACACCACCATAATTAGTACACGAACCATTGGTTGCGTAAGCACGTATATAATAGGTAGTACCGGAAACGAAGCAACAAACAGATTGAGAATATCCCCCCAAATTTGTCCCCATAGAAACGGTTGAAACTCCTGGAGCGCCTAAAGTTGGGGATGAATTTGAAACACTAACTAAAACTCCCTTTCCCGAAACAAAAGAGGTTCCAGATGCGGTTACGCTACCGCCTAACGTAGCTGTATTAGAATTAATTCGAATAAAACTTGATGTAGTAACTGTAGGGCAACCTGTAGTGCTTGGAGTAAATGAAATTGTCGCGCCATAGTTAGTACAACTTGCATTAGTAGCATAGGTGCGAGCGAAATAAGTGGTACCCGGAACAAGACTGCTTAAATTAGAAATATAAGAACCAATTGAGCTACTGGGACTTCCAAGAACAGCAGTTCCATTTGAAATGGTGGGCACTGTGGTGGTGGTACTATATACTACGCCTTTCGCTGTTACAGGTGCCCCTCCATCTGTAGTTACATTCCCACTGATTGTAGCAATATTTGAAGTGAGTGACGAAAGTCCATTTGTAAGCACGGTAGGACATGCTGTTGTAGAAAATGTAATTACACTGCCATAGCAAGTTCCTGCAGCATTTGTTGCATAAGCGCGTGCATAATATGTTGTACCAGACGAAAGGTTGGTGAGATTGGCAGAAAAAGAACCTGTCATTGAACTTGGACTTCCAAGAACGGCAGTTCCATTTGTAATAGTAGGTGCTGTGTTGGTAGTACTATATATAACTCCTTTTGCTGTTACAGGTGAACCTCCATCTACCGTTACATTCCCGCTGACAGTAGCAGCATTGATAGTTATTGAAGTAACATTTGTTGTTAAAACTGTAGGACAAGAAATAGTTGTAAATGTAATTAAGCTGCCATAGCAAGTTCCTGTAGCATTCGTTGCATATGCGCGTGCATAGTACGTAGTACCTGATGACAGACCGGTAAGATTAGCAGTAAAAGCACCAGTAGATGTACTCGGAGCGCCAAGAACAGCAGTAGCATTCGTAATGGTAGGTGATGTAGTGGTAGTACTATATACTACTCCTTTTGCTGTTACAGGTGAACCTCCATCTGCAGTTACATTTCCACCCATTGTAGCAGCGTTTGAATTCACTGATGAAGGAGATGTTGTAAAAACAGTTGGACAATCGCTTGTTGTGATAGTGACAATGTTAGTGCTATAACAAGTATTTACAGAATTAGTTGCAAAAGCTCGAGCATAGTATGTTGTTCTAGGAGCCAAGTTTGTTAGGTTGGCAGTAAATGAACCGGTAGATGAGTTAGGGTTACCCAGAACTATAGTACCATTTATTACAGTAGGGAAAGTAGTTGTGGCACTAAAAACAATACCCTTTGCTGTTACAGGTGAACCTCCATCTGCAGATACGTTTGCAACTGCCGAAGCGGTATTTGTTGTATTAGTATAGGAAAGGCTAAAAGAAGAAACTGTTGGACAACTTAAAGGTGTAGTTCTTACAATAACGACAGAATTACTATAACAAGTACCAACAGAGTTAGTTGCAAAACCTCGAACATAATACGTTGTTCCAGGTGAAAGATTGTTCAAGACTGCAGTATATGGGCCAGCCGATGTACTTGGATTGCCAATTACAACAGTTCCATTTCCAACCAAGGGCGAAGAATTAGTAGCACTGTAAACAAATCCTTTTGCGGATACAGACGCACCACCATCTGATGTAATATCACCACTCAGAGAAGCAGTAGTATAATTAATTGAAGTAATTGATACAGCGCCTACAATAGGACATGTTGCCGGGGTAGTAAATGATTTAACCTCCCCGTAGAGTGCACTGCTAGGGGTTGCTAATAAAATATATGCCCGATAGTAATAAGTCTTTCCAGGTAAAAGGTTATTCATTTGCAAATTATAAGTTCCAATACCAGTTCCCTGCGCAAAAAAGCTATTAGCGATAGAAACATTTGATGTTTGAGCCCAGCAAATACCTCTTGCTTTTCCAATTAGCGAGCTTGCATTACAACTAATTGACGAACCAATAATAAATGCAGAAGTAGGCGCGATTGGTGCTGAAACTGACCCTGTAACAACAGTAACCTTATTTGTCCAATAAGATACAGGATCCTTAACTTTTGTACAAACAATGCCTAATGATAAAATCATCAAGTACAAAAGTGAAGTCGTTATCTTAGAATTCATAATCTTCATAGTGCTAATTAATTACTATTCAGGAGAAATATTTTAGAACGTAAAACCAATACCAATATTCCCATCAACATATTGTCTATACGTATTATCAAAAATTACACTTAGACCCCCCATTAAATTTAATTGGCTTTTTTTCTTGCCGAGTTTTAGAAAAAAACCAGCCTCTGCCTCTAATCCATCTCGAGTTTCTTCCATTACTTTTCCCCATCGCTCAATTTTTGAAGAAGTATTGCTATAACTAATAACATCTACACCCCACAATGGTGATGCAAGACCCCAGCCGGCACCTAAATACATTTTAAAAAGCTTACGGCCTAAAATAGCACCCCCGCTAAATCCAGTTCGCTTTATTTGTAATTGCCCATTAAATTGATAATAATCTGTGACGTGAATTGGGTAATTAGGGATTTGCTCAGCAATAATTTCATAATTATGTTGTACATTTTTAAGCCCAAATTTATATCTCAAGTAAAAATTATTGCCTCCGGCTGTAAGACTGAAATTTTGGTGAGTAAAGTCAATGACCCCAAGATTAAAAAACGTATACTTCTCTTCTTTTTTAATCGTTTCAATTTTGTATGTTTTACACATGGAAATACCACATTCTCCGCCCTCCGCACGAATTGAAATACTACTCCCCTTTGAGGCATTATAATTTATTGACATAGCCCGTTCAATTGAATTAGATTCTGAACAATTATCACCCTTATACCAACTCCAAAATGAATTCTCCTCTAAATAACCACCTTTGGTACTTAGTTTAATACTTTTCCCCGTTAACCGTTCTGCAATAATTTCATCGGGCGGTAAAGATCTTTTTCGGACTACTATTTTTATACTTGACAGGTTAGTGCGCGCACCACATTCGCCCTCCCCTTGCATTAAATAGGTAGTAGTTGAATTACCAGTAAAAGAATAAAATGATTGAGTAGCGATAGGAGTACTATCCACTTTTTCACGATACCAATTTATCCTAGTGATGCCTGTTTTATCACCGTTGGCCTCTAGTTTAGTGAGCTCGCCTTCACAAATAGATATTACTTTAGCATCATTGTTGATTGAAAGTAAAGGCAATTCTTTAGGCTTTTTAATGTCAATTTTTACTTCATGACATTTCTCTTTTTGTTCTTCACTATCAGCTTGAACAAAAAGAGAAATTGCCTCTTCGGGAACATAAGTGAGTGTACGGCCAGTTGCAATTATTTCACCATCACAACTATTTTTTCGCCACACCCAATTTTTTTTATTAGCATCATTCCCATCAGAAACTGTTAAATTCAATCTTTCACCTTTACAGATTGGATTCACAGGCGCACCAGAAATTACTATAGATGAACGATTTGTATTAGTTACTTTTATAGGTCGCAGATCTTGATTGACGTATATAGTCTTACTAATGCAAAAATTACCTTCATCTGTGCTAATCCGTAAATAATAAGTCGTATTTTTTTTGGGGCTAACAATAATTTTCCCGCTTCGGTTAGATTCAATAAAATTACTTTCATCGCCGCAACCTTCAGCATACCAAGACCAATTTGCATTTGTACAAAGTTTTCCATCGTTGCTTACGGATATTGTAACAGACTCACCCGGCCTAATTTGGCTAGCACTCACAACCAAACTAGAGGGTAAAATACTTTCACAAACACTATTTACACTTGTCCCTACTTGTCTTATTTCACCATCAAAGTTGATTAATCGATTTCCCTCAAAAAACCACTCTCGATCATTCCTATTAATTCCATCGGCATTATAACGTGCTAAATCAACTGTATAACTAACCCACTTTATCACACCCAAACAATCTTCAATTCGTAGTCGTAAAACTAAAGTAGACTTCACACCTGGTCGAAGATACTTTTGCTTTATACCTGACATTTGTAATCTAAAAAATGTTTTTGGGGGTTTCACTCCACTACTGTTAGTACATGGATTTTGTAACATTTGAACGCGAAGAACAATTCCTTTTTCTTTGGATAAACTTCCCTTAGAGATATAGGTATCATTGCTCACCAACTGAGCCGCTACGTTGAAATAAAGAGAGCAGAACACGAGCTTTAGTAAAACAATCTTTAAAAACAAAGTTTTCATAAGAATAAACCAATTAAAATTTGGCCGACCACAAATTTCTTAATTTAAATCAGAATGATAAAGGCTCAATCAGATTATTTGAGAACACAAAACTTAAAAATGAACAAGTGTAAACACTTAAATATTTGGTTCCCATTTAATAATATTATTTTGTAATATCATTAAACAAAATCAGAAATTGTATATGCTATACACAATGATCGGACTGCTTGTCACATTTTATCTTGCTGCGCTTGCATACACGAAAATTAGCGGCAAAACTGTTTCAAATTTATTATCCATCACAGAAATTAATTCATCAATTCAATCAAAAATTGGTGGCTGGATCATACTATTACCGATTGTTGATCTATGCATTTTATTGTATAATGTTATTGCAACGTCACTCTGGTTCATTGGAATTGTATTACAATTCTTAGCATCATTACTAAAGTGGATTTGGAAAGAGGTAATTATAGCAGGAGGTTTTTTTATTTTACAAATTCTTTTTCATTACATCATTCTTTGGCCCTGGAAAATACTACTGATTTCTTTTTCAAAAATACTTCCAAGCATCAGAGTAAAATACTTGTGGATAGGATCAATTTCAATTTTTACATCACTATTTATAATGTTTCTAGGACGCTATTTAGTAGAAATATTAGAGTGGTGGGTGTTTTTAAAGTACCTCTTTGCTGTTCTGGCAATTATC
>JBILMC010000107.1:0-4802 GCA_044375755.1 Chitinophagaceae bacterium | reverse complement strand
ACAAGTCGTGGTCCCGGTGGAGCTCGCAAGTAATTTTATTCATTAATAATTTGAGCAGGGCAGCTACTAGCAAGCCAGCTTTACAAACTATATAGTAAAATGAGTACAGTAACAATCAGTGCACAGGATATCAATAAACTTCGTCAGGCAACCGGCGCCGGTATGATGGATTGCCGTAAAGCGTTGACTGAAACAAATGGTGATTTTGAAGCTGCTATCGACTGGTTGCGTAAGCAAGGACAGAAAGTAGCTGCCAAGCGTAGTGATCGTGAAGCAAAAGAAGGAGTGGTGATTGCACAAACTACAGCTGATAACAAAACAGGTATTGTAGTGTGTGTGAGCTGCGAAACAGACTTTGTTTCTAAAAATGCAGATTTCGTTGCATTTGGAAAAAGTATTGCAGATGCGGCCATTGCTAACAATGTTACTTCTTTAGAACAACTAATGGAAGTGAAGATTGGTAGCTTAACTGTTGCTGCAATGGTAGATGAAAAATTAGCAACTATTGGTGAAAAGATTGGTGTTACTAAGTTTGAGCGCATCGATGCACCTTATGTAGCTTCTTACATTCATGGTGCTAATCGTATTGGTGTTTTAGTTGGAATGGATAAAGAAGCCGTTGAAGCAGGTAAGGATGTGGCGATGCAAATTGCTGCGTTAAACCCCGTTGCAGTAGATGCAGCTTCAGTTCCTGCCGAAGTGATTGAGCGCGAAAAGAGCATCGTTGTTGAATTGATGAACCAGGATCCTAAAATGGCTGGCAAGCCTGCAGAGATGATTGCAAAAATCGCTGAAGGTAAAATGGGTGCTTTCTTTAAAGAACAAACCCTCACTGCCCAGGCTTTTGTAAAAGACAGCAGCAAGTCTGTTGGTGATTATCTGAAAGAGTCAGGCAATGTGACCGTAACAGGCTTCAAGCGTGTTGCACTCGGTTAATTTTTAAATGAGAGACTGAAATTCTGATAAAGCGCCCGGTGAAACCGGGCGCTTTTTTTCGCCCTATCAAATTCTATATCTTCGTTATACCAAAACCTTCTTCATGTTACCTGTTTACAAACGAGTGCTACTTAAATTATCCGGTGAAGCTTTAATGGGAGATAAGAACTTTGGCTTCGATACGGATGTTATTGCACAATATGCTAAAGACATCAAGTCGATTACAGAGTTGGGTGTGCAAGTAGCTATTGTCATTGGAGGCGGAAATATTTATCGAGGAATGAATGAACAGGAAACCGGAATTGAACGTGCACATGGCGATTATATGGGGATGTTAGCAACGGTAATCAATGGGATGGCATTGCAAGCAGGGTTAGAGAAAATAGGAGTATATACCCGCTTGCAAAGTGCTATTAAAATGGAGCAGATTGCCGAACCGTATATCAGACGCAGGGCAATCCGTCACTTACAAAAGGGGCGTGTGGTGATTTTTGGCGCAGGCACCGGCAACCCCTATTTTACAACCGATACAGCAGGCTCTTTGCGTGCTATTGAAATTAATGCTGACGTGATTTTAAAAGGAACTCGTGTAGATGGCATCTACACTGCAGATCCCGAAAAGGATAAAACAGCCACTCGTTTTGAAGAGATCAGTTTTTCAGATTGTTTATCCAAGCAACTAAAGGTGATGGATATGACAGCCTTTACGCTTTGTATGGAAAACAAATTACCTATTATTGTCTTTAATATGAATGAGCCCGATAATCTAAAGCGGGTCATTACCGGAGAAAAAGTAGGAACCTTAGTCAAATAAAAAGAGGGAGCCCTGCTCCCTCTTTTCTTGTAGTCATTTTGTGATGATTACTTCTTCTTTTTAGTCGCAGCTTTCTTGGTTACTTTAGCAGGACGACTTTTCCCAAAAGAACCCTTGAATCGTTTTCCTTTGGCTGTTTTTTTATCACCTCTTCCCATAGTTGTATTTGTTTATTGATTTTGGTTTTAGAGCATTTCAGCTAATTCTTTACCAGCTTTGAAGCGCGCTACTTTGCGAGCTTTAATTTTGATTGTTTCACCCGTTTTTGGATTTCTTCCGTTACGTGCTGCGCGCTTTGAAACAGAGAAAGTGCCAAATCCAACCAAGGTTACCTTGCCACCCCCTTTCAGGGTTTTTGCAATGGCTTCCAATAGCGAATCGATAGCCTCATTTGCTTGCACCTTGGTCAGTCCGGTATCGTCCGCTACTTTATTGATTAGATCTCCTTTGTTCATGCGTTGGTTTTTTGTGGGTACTGAGAGCGGCAAATTTAACCGCTTTTTCATAGCGGAAAAATAAAATAATGGTTTTTACCCCCCCCTAATCCACGATTTTCATAGATGTGCGAAATGCAACAAATTTATTACCCCATTTATCCAGCCCTTTTTGGCGTAATAGCGGCGCGTGTTCAGATAAATACGTTCGATAATCTTCGACGCGGGAGGCCTTGTACTGCACTGCAAATGTTGCTCCTTCTTCATCTACGTTTTCTAATAATTCTAAGATTGTTGCCTCTGTAAAACAACCTGTTGCCAATATTTCAGGGATGTGTTCCTGCTTAAGCCAATGCAGCCATTCTTTTACAATGGCATGATCAACTTTTATAGTCACATTATAGATATACATGATTTACTTACTTAGTTCTAAAAAAACGGGACAATGGTCAGAGTGTTTAATAGATGGCCAAATCGCTGTCTTTTTTATCTTTTTTTCCAGCGGTGTGGTTACATTAATATAATCGATACGCCAACCCTTGTTTTGTAAGCGAACGCTGGGAAAACGCTGACTCCACCAAGTATATTGGTGTGGTTCCGGGTGTTGGAGTCGAAAGGTGTCCACCCAACCACTTTCAAAAAAGCGTGTCATCCAGGCTCTTTCTTCGGGTTGAAATCCTGATGAATTTTTATTTCCCTTTGGATCGTGAATATCAATTTCTTGGTGTGCAATATTATAATCGCCACAGAGAATTAGTTGAGGATGCTTTTTTTTCAATTTATTTAACCAGTTGGAGCACTCGTTCAGCCATTCGTATTTGAAAGACTGTCTCTCCTCTCCACTTGTGCCACTAGGAAAATAGGCATTGATTAATCGAATGGTTCCAAAATCTAATTGAATCACTCGTCCTTCTTCGTCACTAGGGCCATGTCCATTCCCCATTATTACCTGATCAGGTTTAATCTTTGTGAAAACAGCTACACCGCTATATCCTTTTTTTTGTGCACTAAACCAGTAGTCTTCGTAACCCAATAAATTGATCGGAGCCGTATCAACGTCCTCTGGTCTTGCTTTTGTTTCTTGTAAACAAATAATATCAGCAGGATCTGTTGCCATCCAGTCCAGCAATCCTTTTTTTAAGGCTGCTCGAATCCCATTTACATTGTACGAGACGATCCGCATAATTTTGCTAAGGTTATTATAAATGCACTGTTTGCAAATGTCGGCAAATGACCACTAAATAAAGTACTATGAGTTCATCTCTTCATAAAAAGCACGAACCCCGGCTGATACAGCCCAAGCATCATGTGTATCTGGAAGGACCCAAGAGTAGGGGGTATGAATTATTGTTTGCTTGGCGTGTTTTTAAGCAATTTATCAGAGGATTCAGGTCCCTTCATTTTGCCGGTCCTTGCATTACGGTGTTTGGTTCTGCACGATTTGGCGAAGAGCATTCCTATTACGAGCAAGCACGTGAATTTGGAAAACGAATTGCTGAAATGGGATTTACTACACTAACTGGTGGAGGACCCGGAATAATGGAGGCAGCCAATCGAGGGGCATATGAAAATGGGGGCCAGTCGGTTGGCTGTAACATCGTTTTACCCTTTGAACAAAAGGAGAATCCATATTTGCATCGCTCCGTAACCTTTGAGCATTTTTTTGTGCGAAAAGTACTGCTGGTAAAATATTCCTATGCATTTGTAATCATGCCTGGAGGATTTGGTACGATGGATGAATTATTTGAAACGCTCACATTGGTGCAAACAAAAACAATCACACGTTTCCCCGTTATTTTGTTTGGCAAAGCATTTTATCAACCTATGATGGATGTATTTCGCAAAATGCAACAGGAGGGTACCATTTCTCCGGAAGATCTGGATCTTTTATTAATTACAGATGATGTAGAAGAGGCAATGTCGCATATTCAGCGCTATATAAGAACTAACTACCAGATTAAACCACGTAAACGTTTGTGGTGGTTATTGGAAAAACGATAGACATTGTATCTTCGGCTTCTAAATAAATTTTTATGAGTGCAGCTGAAATTCTTGGTTATGCGGCAGGAGCCGTAACGGCTTTCACATTTTTACCTCAGGTAATTAAAACCTGGCGCGAACAATCTGCTAAAGATATCTCACTCACGATGTTTTTAATTGCCTTTATCAATGAGATTATGTGGCTGGTATATGGATTTATGATTGACAATTTCGTGATCATCCTTACCAATGCTGTGATGCTGTTGATGTCGGGTATCATGATTTTTCTCAAGTTGAAATACGGCAAGTCTTGAGTTTGTCAATCAATACAATTGTTTGGGATCTTGGTGGTGTTTTAGTAGACTGGAGCCCGCTATATGTGTATGATGACTCTTATTTTGCTGATCCTGCCGATCGTGACTTCTTTTTTAAACATATTTGTACATCAGATTGGAATGAGCGGCAAGATGCTGGATATCCCTTGCAAAAGGCGACTGAAGAAAAATTAGCTGAGTTTCCTCAGCCCAAATGGGAGCAGCCGATTCGTGATTTTTATGGGCGATGGGTTGAGATGTTAAAAGGACCGCTTCCTGAAACAGTTGAATTATTTAAAACACTCAAAGCAAAGGAGCAATATA
>JBILMC010000061.1:0-7140 GCA_044375755.1 Chitinophagaceae bacterium | reverse complement strand
AATTGTTGAAGAGAATAATACTGATGATGTCACGCCCACACATAATAGATCATCCAGGTTCATCACAATCGCATCCTGTGCAATCCCCTTCCAGATGTCGGTATCACCTGTTTCTTTCCAATATAAGTAGGCAAGACTACTCTTTGTTCCAGCACCGTCTGCATGCATGATATTAACCCAGTTTGAATCATTACCTATGTAATCAGGATAAATTTTACAAAAGGCAGAGGGATATAATCCGGGGTGCAGACTGCGAGTAGCAGCATGTACTTCTTCTTTTTGAGCGGATACACCGCGTTGCGCATAACGTGACATGAGATACAAACTTACAGATTCCGTTTCGGGTTGCAAAGCGGACTGCGCTATCTTTGCAACCCGAATGAAAGTTCACTACGACATAAAATATTTGCCGATTTTTACCAGAGCCGTATTAACCATTGGAACTTTTGATGGTGTACATAACGGGCATAAACAAATACTGGACGCCGTAAAAAAAACGGCCAGAGAGATAAAGGGCGAGTCCGTGCTGATCACCTTTCACCCGCATCCTCGAAAAATAGTCAACTCTGCCATTTTAGGAATTAGGCTCATTACTACCCTTCAAGAACGAATCCAGCTGTTAGAAAAAGAAGGTATAGATCATTTGGTGGTAGTCCCATTTACAGACGCATTTGCTAACCAACCAGCCTCTCAATATATTGAAGACTTTCTCCTATCAAACTTTCGTCCGCACACCATCATTATTGGCCATGATCATCAATTTGGTCGAAACAGATCAGGCGATTTTGTATTATTGGAGTCGTATGAAAAAAAAGGAGGATTTACTTTAAAAGAAATCCCAAAGCAACTTATTGAAGATATTACCATCAGCTCAACTCGTATTCGAGAATCTCTTTCCAAAAGTGAAGTGGAGGTGGCTAACAAATTATTAGGTTATGATTTCTTTTTTAGTGGAACTGTCGTACACGGAAACAAAATTGGCCGAACGCTGGGTTTTCCAACCGCTAACTTAAAAGTGGAAGACCCCGAGAAAATAGTGCCTGGTAACGGAATTTATGCGGTCTATGCTAAACCAAAGGGATTTGATAAAGCATTAAAAGGAATGATGAGCATAGGCTTTAGACCAACCGTGGATGGGAAAAGCCGTGTTATTGAAGTAAATATTTTTGATTTTGATAAAGAAATTTATGGGGAGCAACTAGAAGTGCATGTGCATAAATACCTGAGAGAAGAAAAGAAATATGAGAATCTGGCTGCGTTGGTTGAGCAAATTTCAAAGGACAAGGTACATAGCCTCTCAGTACTTTGATTTATCGCTGGGCTAACGTCATTTTTAAAATCAGCTCTTTTAACAGCGCGGCATCATCGGCAGAAGAGCCTACCCCCACAGATTTTAAATTATACTGGTATAATAAAAGCAAATTACGCTCCAGCCCCGAGTATCCATAAATTTTTGCAGCAGTGAGATAGTTTTTTACAGAGAAAGGAGGCACACCCAAAATGGTTGCCAATGTTCGTTCATCACGCTGATCAGTGCCAAAAATCATTATTGCTTTTGAAAAGAAAGCATATAAAAGCGGTAAAATTAATTGAACGGGAGCGGCCTTTGTATTTTCTTTGAAATATTGAATAATTCGATATGCCTTTGGAAAATCACGCTGCGCCAGTGCAGCTTGCAGCTCAAAAACATTATGCTCTTTACTAACCCCAACATATCTTTCAATTACATCTTCAGTTATCTCCTGTCCATCATTTTTATTAAGTGCCAATTTTTCAATTTCCTTTTCAATCCTGCTTCTGTCACTTCCTAAGTGATCTGTGAATAAGATCAATGCGCGATCTGTAATTCCTAAACCTGCTGCTTTAAATTTTGATGCTGTCCATTCAGCAATCTCTCTTTCCGTTTGCTTTTTGAAAGAAACATATGTCCCCTTATCCTTGATTGTTTTTGCAAACTTTTTCCGGTTATCAAGCTTCTTCTCTTTGTGAGCAATTACTAAAACGGTTGACGCCAATGGGTTTTCAAAATAGGGTTCCAACTTCTCAATATCGCGCATGTATTGAGCCTCCTTAATAATAACTACCTGACGTTCCGAAAACATGGGGTATCTTCTGCAATTGGTAAGAACTTCATTCCAACTAGATTCCCTGCCGTACATTACGGTAAGATTAAAAGAAGCCTCAGAGGGCGATAAGAGGCTGTTTTCGGCAGCTTCAACAACTTGGTCAATGAAGTAATCCTCCTCTCCTTCTAGCCAGTAAAATGGGCTAAATTGACCTTTTTTCCATCCTGAAATTATTGATAAAGCATCCATGGATCGCTAAATTACTCCATTTGCGTTCGCTACAAGACAAAAAAAGTCCCGCCAAATGGCGGGACTGGACTTACTTAAAACCCAATTCGATTAGAATAAATTATATCCGTAACTCACGTAGTACAAGCCACCCACATATGGGCTACCAAAACCAGTGCGCTGATAGTTATTAGCAATATTTGTTCCACCTACGCGGAAAGTACTCTTTGGATTTTTAGCAGGACGATAGGTAACCTGTGCATCCCACCAACCAAATGCAGGCAATGTGCCTGTTACAAAAGTTCCTTCGTAGTAGTTACGATCTTGCCACTTATAGACAACATTAAATCCAAAGTTTTTGTAAACATTCTCATTACGCATTCCGATATTAACACGGTATTTAGGAGCATTAAAGTAGGTTACTACACCAGCTTCCACATCCTGTAATTTATCAGAAAATACGTTTCCATATACAACATACTTTTTCACCCACTGGTATTCGAATCCAACTCCCCAACCAGATGATTTAACTGCTTGAGTAGAGTTTTGAGTATAAGATAAATTAGTACTAGTAAATGGAGAATACAAATCAGAGTTTGCACCTGTGCGTGATTGAACTACGGCAACACCAACCAGAAAGTCTTCGTAACGGCTGTAGTAATAATAAGCATCGATTAACAATTTCTTGCCAATAACACCTTTATATCCGATTTCGTAAGATTTTACTGTTTCAGGTTTCACAGGCTGGTAGCGTGCACGAACCAATCGGCTTGAGTCAGCTAGAGTTCCAGCTCTGTAAGATAAAACGCTGGCAGCAGTGTATCCAGGTCGAGTACTATTTAGCTTATAATAGTCCTGAAACTGAGGCAAGCAACCCATCAACACTCCTGAACCAGTTACTAAACTGATATACTGGTTCTGGTTGGTTGGAAAACGATAAGCAGTCTGATAAGACAAGCGTAAGAAATTTTCTTTTGCTAATTTGATCAAGGCAGAAACACGTGGTGTGAAGCGGCCCTTAAAGTTAGTTTGCTTATCAAAACGACCGGATGCTGTCAACGTTAAACCGTCGTTCAACAATTTCTTTTTCAGTTGTAAATAACCTCCATATTCATTTAAACGAATTAGCTGTGCAGTGTCCGCAAAAAGTGTTCCTTGAGAGTTCAACACCCATTGCTTCCAACTAGCGCCTGCCATGACTTCAACTTTATCAGAAAACCCACCCATATCAGAAATATTCAGCTGTGTTTCTGCAGAATATAAATCAGTTTTATCTAAGAACAACGCACCACCTTTACTAATCGGTGTTGATTTGATACGATTCATCGCATCAGCATATGCTTTTGTTCCAGGAACCAGACGAGTAGCATCAGAAGAAGCTCTTGCTGCTTGATGCAAAGTGAAGTCGCTAGCTAAAGTTCCATTCAAACGACGACCTTCTGAGAAGGTTCCAATGTATAACGGGAACCAGTTACTACTAGGAGCTGCAGACTCATTCAGGAATGCGCCTAAGGCAGTTGCATTGTATGATTTACCAGCATTTTCTTGAGTAGTATAGGCTCTTACAAACCAGTTTTTGTGACGCAACTCTAACTTGTGTTGTCCCATGGTTAGATTACGAAGAGAATAACGATCTGCACCTGTGTAAACAGTAGTTCCTGATCCTATGTAGCTATTCAATGATAACTCGAGGTTATCAGTAAACTTGTAATGGATTCCGCCATTGAAACGAACATTTAAAGTATTGTAATCAACCAATTGCTCTTCGGCATATCCAGTACGAGATACGGTAGCGTTTCCAAAATAGTTATTCTTAAGACCATTGTAGAACGGATACATTTGATCAATCAATGGCTTTAATTGTGGGCTATTGATAGCACCTAAAACGGGGGCTGGGAAGAATGGGAATGTATAAAAACCCTGACGTTGTGCTTCACTTGGATAAACAGGATTTCCAATAGCAGCGTAGTAAGCATTCAGCAATGTAACCACATCTAATGCGCCACCCGTTGCACCCAAAATGCCCCCACGAATTGACTGTTGAACAAAAAGGGAGAAGGCATTCATGTTTGCGCTCGTTTCATCGCCATACATGTTGATACCATTGAAATCAGGGCTACTAGTACGGTTTCCTGGTACAACTGAGCTAAGAATTCCAATCTGCGCTTTATTGCGATAATCTTCGGCTTCCCAATCTGAACCTTTAACCATTGAAGCAGCTAGTTTAATAGCTAATTTATTTTTGTAAGCTTTAGCCCAACGGAAAGACCAGTCATAAAAAGGAGCTGCGGCACGTTGCTTTTGATCAACATGCATCATACCCTGTTTAATGTTGTAGCTGAATCCCTGGTATTTGAATGGGTTTTTGGTATTGATCAATACTGTACCGTTCATACCACCAGATCCATATAATGCTGAAGAGGCTCCTGATAAAACCTCTACACTCTCAACATCCAAATCAGAAGGACCTACCATGCTACCTACAGCAAAGTTCAAACCAGGTGCTTGGTTGTCCATTCCATCCATCAATTGATTTAAACGTGTATTACCACTACTTACAAATCCACGAGTAGTAATTGTACGGAAGGTTAAACTTGCTGTATGCACGTCTACACCCTTCAGGTTTCCGATTGCCTCATAAAAATTAGGTGCAGCAACATTACGAAGTGCCGTTGAACTTAAACGCTCCACCGTTACAGGAGACTCCAGTAAACGAGTGGGTGTTCTGGTGGCCGCAACCACTACTTCCTGACCCAAAGCTTCATTCACTTTCAAGTCAACAGAAATACTAGCAGCAGCGCTAGTAACATTTACTTCCTGGTCTTGATATCCAATTGAGCTGAAAATCAAGGTAACCGGCAACTTTGCAACAGAGATGGAAAATTGTCCATCTGCGTTAGTGTAAGTGCCTTGAGAAGTTCCTTTTACGGCAACTGAAACAGCCGGCACAACTTCCTTGGAAGCTTGGCTCCGCACAGTACCTTTTACTGTAACTTGCTGAGCATAAGCTGAGAAGGAAATTAACAGCACCGCAATTGAAGAAGCTAGAAATTGGTAGCTTTTTCTCATAAATCGGAATTTTGGTTTAAAATAGGGTGGAAAAATACGCATTGTAGGGAGAGTATAAAAATTTAATTTTTAAGAGAAAAGGATAAGTTGTTGAAATCTCAAACAGACTGGTTTACCGTACTTTAGGACTCTCTTTTTACATTCGGGGCATGGGTGATTTCAATTTTCAAGATCAGACCTCTTTTTACAGAGGAAAAGTAAGGGATGTGTATACAATAGGCGAAGACTTGTTGGTAATGATTGCATCGGATAGAATTTCAGCATTTGATGTAATTCTTCCTCGCCCTATTCCTTATAAAGGGCAGGTTTTGAATCAAATAGCCAGCCATATGCTGGAAGCAACCCGAGACATTTGTCCAAATTGGCTAATAAACACACCTGCCCCAACTGTTTCAATTGGGAAAAAATGTGTGCCGTTCAAAATCGAAATGGTTGTTAGAGGGTATCTAACTGGACATGCATGGAGAACGTATCGGGAAGGAAAGCGAGTTTTATGTGGTGCATCACTTTCAGAGGGGCTGAAGGAGAACGACCCATTCCCTACCCCCATTATAACACCCTCTACCAAAGCAGCAGAGGGACACGACGAGGACATTAGCCCTGAAGAAATAATTAAACAAGGACTTGCCAGCGAAAAGGAATGGGAAGTACTGAGCTCTTATGCACTTCGTTTATTTGAAAGAGGAAGTCAAATTGCTAAAAACAGAGGGCTTATACTAGTTGACACCAAGTATGAATTTGGTAAAATTAACGATGAGATTTATTTGATGGACGAAGTCCACACACCAGATAGCTCTCGTTATTTTTTTGCAGAGGGTTATGAAGAACGACAAAGTAAGGGAGAGCGTCAACCACAATTAAGTAAAGAATTTGTACGTGAGTGGTTGATCCAAAATAATTTCATGGGCAAAGATGGTCAAACTGTGCCAGTCATGTCAGATAGTTGGGTAGAAACCATTTCCAAACGATACATTGAACTGTATGAAAAAGTGATTGGAGAAGCCTTCCACCCCGTATCATTGAGCCAACAAGAAATTGGCGAAACAATAGAAAAATCACTGCAGCAATTAAAGACGATCCGTTGAATTTTTAGTAGAAATCCTTTTTAATCTATCTCTGGATTTATTAAAAATGTGCTGCCCTAAATCCTTTCCCTTTCGCAGATTTTTTCGTTCGGTTTCAGATAAGTGAAGAGTCTCCAAACAATCGGCCGAACAACATCCATTCATTTCTGCAGCACATGTTTCGCACTGAATAAATAACAAATGACAGCCATCATTTTTGCAATTCGTATGCGTGTCTGCCGGTTTGCCACATTGATGACAGCAGGCAATCACATCATCAGTGATTCGCTCACCCAATCTTTCATCAAATACAAAGTTTTTTCCAATAAATAAACTTGGCATACCCTCTTCCTTCACCTTTCTTGCATAATTAATTACACCCCCCTCCAGATGAAATACGTTCTGAAATCCTTTGTGCAACATATAGGCAGAAGCTTTTTCACAGCGGATACCTCCTGTGCAATACATTAAAATAGTTGCATCCTTTTGGTCTTTAAGTAAATCAACAGCCATTGGCAATTGCTCACGAAATGTACTGGAAGGAACTTCTAACGCATTTTTAAAATGACCCACTTCATACTCATAATAATTACGCATATCAATGATGATAGTTGATGGGTCTTGCGCCAAGCGGTTAAAATCCTCAGGCGTTGCATATTTGCCTTTACGTCTCATATCAAAAGTAGGATCCTCTATTCCATCTGCAACGATTT
>JBILMC010000074.1:0-6432 GCA_044375755.1 Chitinophagaceae bacterium | reverse complement strand
AATGGTGCTAAAAGAGTTGAGTAGGGGCTTGTTCGGGTCCGCCCAAGTAAACGATGCCCAAATAGCACCCGTTGCATACCCTAGTAACCCAAATAAAATTCCAGTTCCAGCATATTGCCTAGAGGCCCGGTCAAAGGATAAATCAAACGTGCGGAGATAGCGAATGGCGTTAACCATCGATATGGTAAACAAGATCATCATGCCAAACCACATGCAAACATGGAAATAAAGATTGCGAATGGTTTCTTGTAAAAGGGGTAGGCGTGGAACGGGACCTAACAGGCCTGCGATAAAAGTGTAGGCAAGTAATACAACCGACAATATCTTCCACCAGTTCTTCTTCATGGCTTATCGGATGCAAAATTAGGGAGATAGTAGCACTTGTCCCTTATAGTTTCTGTGTGAAATTTTTGTATAAAATCAACTAGTCTTTCCACAAATAGGGAAAAAGAATAACTGACAAAAGCACCACCAACGCATCCATGGCAATTAACAAAAGAATCGTTGGTATGGGAATATAAAGAAGGGGAGAAAAGGCAGCGGATGAAATACGAACTAAGAGTACGATTTGAGGGATAATGATGGGGAAACCAAGGATTGCAATGATAGCTGCATTTTGTTGTGCTCTTGCTGCAATAGCAGATAAAAAACCAAATACTAAACTTAAACTGATACCACCAATAATGCTTATAAAAATAAACGCATTCAATTTATCAAGGGGGTTTCCCATTAATAACAAATAGAAAAGAAGGCTGACTCCACTCAGAAAGCTAATCAGGATTCCATTGTAAATCAGTTTGGCTAAAATAAATTGAGTGGGGCTAGCAATTGAATAATAGTAGAGCATTCGTCCTTTGCTTTCTTGCAAAAAACCTTTGGCTACAGCATTGATACAGATAAAAAGTTGTGTAATCCAGAAAAGGCCATTCCACACTGTTGACTCTGGCGCATCCAACGTCATAAACAATAAAAAGAGGGTACAGGCAATGTAAAGTAACAGTCCATATAGGCTGTACTGCTGTCTTAGCTCCAGCTTGAGGTCTTTCTTTAAAAGGTCAACAATCGCTTGCATGTGTATTTATGATTGTTGATAACATTTTCTGCAACGTGGTTCATAGGAGTCGGTTGCGCCCAGCATTACTTGTTCTTCGTTAGCAACTTTTCGGTAAGAGTAATTGGCCATACTTCCGCATTGTTGACAAATCGCATGCAGTTTAGTTACGTAGTCTGCTTTTGCTAAAATATGCGGCATGGCTCCAAAAGGTTTACCTGAAAAATCCATATCTAATCCTGCCACGATAACTCGTACTCCTCTAAATGCCAGCACATCACAGATGTCTGCAATTTCAGGATCAAAAAATTGAGCTTCATCAATCCCCACAACATCGGCATCATTGTAATGAAGTAGAATTTCATTTGCTTTTGAAACAGCAAATGAGTCAACCACATTCGTATCGTGCGAAACAATTTTTTCATTGGCATATCTGGTATCGATTGCAGGTTTAAAGGCTGCAACTCGTAAGTTGGCAATTCGTACTCGTTTTAATCGGCGAATCAGTTCTTCTGTTTTTCCACTGAACATGGAACCGCAGATTACTTCAATACTTCCTCTTTTTTCTCCACTGTTATTGGGTTCGATAAACATAGTTCGTCAGTTAAAATGCGAATGTAATAAAGGCTACTAGGTGAGCAGCTGTTTGGTCTGTATATATTTTAAAATAATCTCGCTGGCCCCCTTATTTGATTGTACATAGTGATGGGCAGCATGGCCAGCCTCTTCTCTTTTGTTACTATTAATCAGAAAAAAATGTAGTTGATTGGCAAGTTGTCCACTAGTATTACCATCATCCAATGGGTAGGCGCCCCCTACACTTACTAATTCAATTGCTTCTGCAAACTTTTTATAGTTAGGTCCAAAAAAGACAGGTATCCCGTATACTGCTGCTTCCAAGGTGTTGTGAATGCCCGGTTCCTTAAATCCGCCCCCAATCAAAGCAAAGGTTGCATATTGGTAGGAGCTGGATAGTAATCCAATGGAGTCAATAATGACAATATTACTGGTAGGATTATTTTTAAAAGAGGAAAGTAGCTGAGCGCTTGGGAATAATGACTGTAATTCTTTGAGCCGGGTGCTATTTATTTCGTGTGGGGCTATCACCACTTTAAGTGTGGCTAATCTTTTGTCTTGTAAAGCTTTTGCAATTACTTTTTCATCACCTGGCCAAGTACTCCCCGCAACTAAAAGAGGGGCATCACCTTTGAATTGATCAATGGAAGTGATAGGCAAACGTTGAGAGGAAAGCTCTAGCACTCTGTCAAAACGCGTATCGCCAGATATAGAAGCCTGATGTCTTAGACCAATTTTTTCTATAAGCGCAAGCGAAGATTCGTTTTGAACAAATAGGTGATCAAATCGTGATAACATTTTTCGGGAAATTGCTCCATGCCACTTGAAAAACGACATCTCCTCCCGAAACAAAGCAGAAACTAAAAGCAATGGTATTTTTCTATAATTGATTTTTTTCAAATAGAAATACCAGAACTCATATTTGACAAAAATGACAAGAGAAGGATGTACGATGTCCAAAAATCGTTTAGCGTTTTTTGGGCCATCCATGGGTAAATAAAATACCCAGTCTGCGCCACTGTAGTTTTTTCTTACTTCGTATCCGGAGGGAGAGAAAAAAGTTAATAAAATACGATAGGTGGGGTAAGTTCTTTTAATTTTTTCAAGTAAAGGCCTGCCTTGTTCAAATTCTCCCAGTGACGCTACGTGCATCCATATGACCCGGTCATCTTTACCGATTGATCTCTCCAATTGAGTCAATAGTCCTCTTCTGCCTTTTACCCAGGCTTTAGCTTTTGGATGGAATAATGCTGCCCCTTTCATGCCCCACTGGAACAGCACTAGAAAAATATGGTAAAGAAATACTGACAATGAGTGGTTTTCAGCGCTACAAAGGTACTGTCATTACCCGGAACTGTACCCATTTTACTACTTTTGTCACATCCTACAATTAGAAGTATGCGTCCTATACAAATGGTTGATACAAAGACCCAGTATCAAAAAATTAAAAATGAAGTTGACCAGGCTGTTTTGGATGTGATGAACAGCACTGCATTCATAAATGGGCAACCGGTCCGGGACTTTACTGCTGCACTTTCAAGTTATCTATCTGTTAAGCATGTTATTCCCTGTGCCAATGGAACTGACGCTTTACAGATTGCGATGATGGCATTAGATCTTCAGCCCGGAGATGAGGTGATCACGCCTTCTTTTACTTATATCGCTACCACCGAAGTAATTGCTTTGCTACGATTGAAGCCTGTTTTTGTAGAAGTAGATCGGCAGACCTTTTGCATGGATCCGGTTTCATTAAGAAATGCCATTACTCCGCGTACAAAAGCAATTGTGCCAGTTCATCTTTACGGACAGGCTGCGCCTATGGAAGAAATTATGAAAGTGGCAGCTGAATATGGTCTTTATGTTATCGAGGATAATGCGCAGGCAATTGGGTGCGATTTCAAATTTGCGGCTGGCGTAAAAAAGAAAACAGGTACTATTGGTCATATCGGCTGTACTTCTTTTTATCCCTCAAAAAATTTAGGCGCTTTTGGAGATGGGGGTGCACTTTTTACGAATGACGATGCATTAGCTGCTAAAATCAATATGATTGCCAACCATGGTCAAAGCAAACGCTATTATCATGACGTAGTGGGCTGTAATAGTCGCTTAGACACAATTCAGGCGGCTATCTTACAAATAAAGTTGAAACACTTGGATGCTTACACAGAAGCCCGTCAACGCGCAGCTGATTTTTATGATCGCGCCTTTGCCTCTTGTAGTGCGCTTACAATTCCTGGAAGAGCTTCTTATAGTACACATGTTTTTCATCAATATACATTGTTAGTAGAAGGAAAGAGCAGAGACCAACTTTCAGCTTATTTGTCTGAGAAACAAGTTCCTTCTATGATCTATTATCCCGTTCCAGGTCACCGACAAAAAATGTTTGCAACAGATGGTGCGAATATGCCTACACTCCCCGTTACTGATTGGCTTACTGAGCGGGTAATTTCTCTACCTATGCACACAGAGTTAGATGAAGAGCAGTTAACAAACATCACTACTTCAGTCCTTTCTTTCATGTAAGCATGGCAAGTCAGCACACCGTACAGCAAATTATAAAATGGAAAGATCAAGATTCCATTGCAGTTATAGGACTTGGCTATACAGGTTTGCCGCTTCTGCTTGAGCTGGCGCAGCATTATTCTGTGATTGGTTATGATAAAGACGCAAATCGCGTAACTGATTTGCAAAATGGAATTGATGTAAACCGCGAAGCAGACCTTTCAGTCTTAGATAAAAAACGATTACTATTTTCTTCTAAACCAGTTGATATTGCATCGGCTCGTCTTTTTGTCATTACTGTACCCACTCCCGTTGATTCTTTTAAGAAACCCGATTTAAGACCTCTTGAGGATGCTTTGCAAAAAGTAGGAAAATGTTTGAAAAAAGGGGATTGCGTGGTAATCGAGTCCACGGTATACCCAGGCTGTACTGAAGAGTTTTGCGCGCCTTTGCTAGAAAAAATTTCTGGATTGAAATGGGGTGTTGATTTTGCAATGGGGTATTCGCCAGAGCGAATTAACCCTGGTGATCGACAGCATCAGTTACGTAATGTTGTCAAATTAGTGGCAGCCTCTGACGAAGTTACTTGTAAATGGCTGTCTTCTATTTATGCATCAATCACTGTTGCAGGAGTTTATTCCTGCTCGTCCATTAAAGTGGCTGAAGCAGCAAAACTGACTGAGAATATTCAGCGTGATGTCAACATTGCCTTACTAAATGAATTATCTCACGTATACCAGCAGCTAGGGATTGCCCCAGCAGAAATTTGGGATGCCGCCTCTACAAAATGGAATTTTCTTCCTTTTCGTCCGGGACTAGCGGGTGGTCATTGTATCAGTGTGGATCCTTACTATCTGCTAAATAAAGCGGCTGTTCATGGTATAAGCTCTCCACTGGTCTCTCTTTCCAGAGAAATCAATGAGCAGATGGTGGAGAGAGTTTTCAACCAGATAAAAGATCATTTGCTTGCATGTAATAAATCAATGGCCACAAGCTCTATTATTATAATGGGAATTAGTTTTAAACCCAATGTGGTTGACACGAGAAACGCAAAGGCAATTGAACTGGCAATGCGTTGTAGCGAACAGGGGTTGAATGTAGATGTGTATGACCCGGTAGTTGCTCCAAAAAAATCAACTGCAGTTGCTCAATTACCATTAATAGATACACCCGTTAAAAAGTATGATATTATATTGATGGCGGTGGGACATCAGGTATTTAAAGAATTGGAAGAAGATTATTTTTGTAATCATCTCACTCCTGACGGATTAATGATAGATTTAAGTGGGTATTTTCGAACAATTATCAAGCGTATAAACTATTTGAGTATATAACATGCCATTTACTAAAACTGAATTTCCGGGTCTTCTCATTTTTGAACCCGTTGTACATGGGGATAGCCGAGGTTATTTTTATGAATCTTATAATGAAAGCACCTTCAAGCAAGAAGGGTTGAATTATACCTGGGTACAAGACAATCAGTCCTCTTCGTCTTATGGGGTTATTCGTGGACTTCATTTTCAAACGCCTCCTCATGCTCAAACAAAATTGATTCGAGTGCTGAGTGGAAAAATACTGGATGTGGTGGTAGATGTCCGAAAAGGGTCTCCTACGTTCGGAAAAGTTTTTTCTGTGGAACTAAGCGCGGAGAATAAAAAACAATTACTAGTGCCAAAAGGCTTTGCACATGGATTTGCAGTATTGAGTGAAACAGCTGAAGTTTTATATAAGTGTGATGCCTTGTATCACAAACCGAGTGAGCTGGGCATTTTATATGCAGACCCTGCATTGCAAATTAGTTGGGGGGTGCCAGTGGATCAGGCAATCGTTTCCGATAAGGATAAAGTATTGCCCTGTCTTGCTGAATTTGATTCACCTTTTGAATATGACGCATACTGATGTCACCTATTTCTCAAACCAAAAGGCCATTGGTGTTGGTTACCGGTGCAAACGGTCAACTTGGAAAAGAGTTACGCCAATTAGAAACAAAGTGGCCTGAATTTGAGTTTTTATTTCTTTCCCGTGAAGATCTTCCTATTCATCATTTTGAATTAGTAAGAAATTTTTTTAGTGCAACGCACCCTAGTTTTTTGATTAACTGTGCTGCCTATACAGCTGTTGACAAAGCCGAGCAGGAGAAGGAGTTGGCTTTCCAAATCAATGCAGAGGCGGTAGGGGTATTGGCGGCTATTTGCAAGGAGCAGGATTGTAAGTTTGTACATGTGTCTACCGATTATGTTTTTGATGGGTTGGCTAACAGGCCCTATCGGGAAGATGACTTAACCAATCCGCAGGGGGTCTAT
>JBILMC010000060.1:0-7230 GCA_044375755.1 Chitinophagaceae bacterium | reverse complement strand
GTATCCAGTTGAATGGATTAATGGAATTGATTACGGAGTGAATCGTAAGATTTTGGGGGGCGGGACTAGTAGAGAATTGAGTTTTTCCAGGAAATAAAAAGGAAGGATATTGAAGGGAGAACGACCAAATTTCACAAGAGTGACCACTCTCCTGAAAAGCAGTTGCTAATCGTTCATTAAAGCTAACAATGCCTCCTCCCCGAAGCGGGTGCGCCGGTCCTATAATAAAAATGCTACGCATTAAAGTCCGGTTTGGGTTTCTATCAAGTAGTGGTTACGCGTAGAAGAGTTGCGAGCAATCAATTCACCCAAGTAGCCAGCTAAAAATAATTGCATCCCTATCATAATTAAGGTGAGTGCGATATAAAACCCTGGACGATTGGTGAGTGCAAAATCGGAATCAACCATTTTTGATATGATCAAGTATGTTGAAACAAAAAAACCTGCTAAAAAGCAAACAGATCCCCACAGTCCAAAAAAGTGCATGGGACGTTTAGAAAATCTACCTACAAAGGTGATCGATAATAGATCCAAAAATCCATTGATAAAGCGGTCCCAGCCAAATTTGGATACACCATGTTTTCTCTTTCTATGTTCAACTACTTTTTCGCCAATCTTTTTGTAGCCAGACCATTTTGCGAGTACGGGGATATAGCGATGCATTTCACCATATACTTCAATACTTTTTACTACATTTTTTCTGTAGGCTTTTAATCCGCAGTTAAAATCATGCAAAGCAATCCCTGACATTTTTCGGGTCACTGCATTAAAAAACTTGGAGGGAATGTTCTTTGTAAAAGTATTATCGTATCTAATTTTTTTCCATCCACTTACCAAATCATATCCACCATTCAGGATCATTGTACGCATTTCTGGTATTTCTTCTGGCGAGTCCTGTAAGTCGGCGTCCATTGTAACAACGATTTCTCCTTGTGCAGCTGTAAAACCTACTTGTAAGGCAGCCGACTTTCCATAATTCCGTTGGAACTTTATTCCCTTGACATTCGAATTACGCTCCCGTAGTGATTCTATAACAGCCCATGAATTGTCAGTACTGCCATCGTCAATATAAATTACTTCGTACGTGGTTTTCTCTCGTTGCATTACCTGCTCAATCCACTCGGTAAGCTCAGGTAGTGAATCGGCTTCATTTAATAGGGGGATGACAATCGAAAGGTCCATTATTTTTTTTGTAGGGTCAATAGAAGTGAGCTAATGGCTGTTACTAACGCACCTGCCATCAAATATCCGAAAATTGAGCGGGAAACCAGCGCTGTGGTATATCCCTCTTTATAGAGTTTAACATCCTGTTCTATCTCTGCAGGGGTCTTATTTTGCTCTTTTTCAAGAAGGGCTTTAAATGCTATTGCAGATTGTTCGCGTAACTCAGGGTAGAAGTGTGCAAAAGCATAGGTGAAAATGGCCATTACCAGCGTAATTAATATGAAATGCCTAAAGCCCATTTGAAAATAATCTCCAAACTTGAAGTTGGGATCTCGACGCAACAACAGGGTAAATGAAATACTCAATGCAAAAACTAGGTAAACCAACAGCTGTGTTAGGTTTGGGGGTAGTAAATTATTGTTGAACCCAACCCAGCTGATAAATGCCATTAGAAATGCAGTTACAAGAGCTCCTATGAATTTATTTCCAATCATGCTCCAATTGTAATTGCATTTGGGTGTAAGGTGCCAAGCACTTTTCCTTTCAACTCTTTTCCAAAAAATGGAGAGTTTTTCGAGTGTGATTTAGTTTTTTCACTCGAAGGAGTCCAAGTCAAGGTTGGATCGAACAATGTAAATCGAACTGGCTCTTTTTCTTGAATGACCGGGATACTTAATCCAAATATTTTTCTTGGGTTAATTGAGAGTAGCTCCACGGTTCGTTGCGGTGTTAACCCCTCCACACAAGTATTGGTAACGGCATAAGCGGTTTCCAGTCCAATCATTCCATATTGCGCATTTTCAAATTCTACTTTTTTACTATCTGATTCATGCGGAAGGTGATGGCTGGCAATACAATCCACTAGTCCTTCTGCTACTGCTTTGTGTAATGCTTTTCGATCTGCTGTAGTTCGGAGTGGAGGATTTACTTTAAGATTCGTATCGTAGTTAATCAAATCTTCTTCACTAAAAAAGAGGTGATAGGGTGTGACGGAACAACTAACGGTATTTCCATTTTTTTTGCAAGCACGAATCATTTCTAATGATGAAGCCGTACTCAAAGCAGTGAGATGAAGTTTTGATTCTGCATATTGACAAAGTGCAATGTCTCTGGCTACTATTAACTCTTCGCCAATGGTTGGTTTTCCAGGTAATCCTAGTTGAGTGGAAGTGATTCCTTCATTTACTAAACCACTTGGATTAATACTGTGATCATCTGGTAATTGCACCACCACCGCATCAACTGCTTTTACATATTGCAGTGCTTTGATGAGTAATCCGGCGGATTGCACACATCGTAAGCCATCAGAAAATGCAAGTGCGCCATTTGCTTTCATGTCATACATCTCTGCGAGTTCCTTTCCATCATTATTCTTGGTGATTGCTCCTATTGGATGTATGGTGCAAGAAAGATGTTGGCTTTTATGCAAGATGTATTCAACTCCTGCCTTATTGTGAATGACTGGATTTGTGTTAGGGATAATCAACACATCTGTAAATCCTCCAACAGTGGCTGCAGCGGCACCTGTTTCTAACGACTCTTTGTGTTCATACCCCGGGTCTGCAAAATTTGCAAACGTATCGACCCATCCAGGTGAGATGCACAGGCCTGGACTAGATATAACTTTGTCTGCTGTATCTTCTTTTACAGATCCAATTTTGGAAATAATCCCCTTTTCAATGAGGATGTCTACTTTTTTGCCGTTGAAAGCAGAGTGGGGGTCAACGACAAGAGCTTGCTTAATGAGGAGCTTCATTAAGGTTCGAAGTTACAGCTTGCCTTCCGTTCCAAAAAATCTGGAAAAATGCGCTAAATTTGCCCTCCCCTGGACATTTCCATTGGAGCGGGACGTAGCGCAGCCCGGTAGCGCACTTGCATGGGGTGCAAGGGGTCGCTAGTTCGAATCTAGTCGTCCCGACCAGTTAATTAGGCCTTGACTCTTGTCAGGGCCTTATTTATTTTGTTACATTGTATTTAAATGAAATTTAATAAAACTACACGCATATTGCTTTTGGGGGCCAACATCTGGTACTTTGGTGAGGGAATGATTGGGCCTCTGTATGCAATTTTTGCTGAAAAAGTGGGTGGTGATATACTTGATATCACCTGGGCATGGTCGGCATACCTGGTATGCACTGGATGTTGTTATATTCTTTTTGGTCGTCTATTTAACCGAAAAAAGTATAAAGTTCAAATGATGATTTTTGGCTACACATTAAATGCATTGCTAACGTTTGGTTATTTGCTAGTGAAGCTATTGGAACGCCCCTGTGGGATTCTTTGTATGCCTCAAGTCTGACCGAGGAACAAGACACCTATGCATGGGGGTTATCAACCGGGCAATCTCAAATTGTTTCTGGTGTTGCTTTTGGAATTGGCGGTTTATTGACCTATTATTTTTCTTTTACTGTACTTTTTATTGTCATGGGAATTATACAATTATTTGCAGCCATAGTTTCGACACAATTGCTCAAAAATTCAAATAGTACAAAATAAAAAAGCAGGCTCAGTTAGAACCTGCTTCACTGTTCACATAATCAGCTTGCTTTGAGAGGAACTATTATTGACGTAATGTAATGGTTCCGATTCTTGTATCTCTTCCAGTTAAAACGGCAACATTAGAAATGGTTGTGTCTCTATAGGGCGTTATTGCGTCAATCAAGACTGAATAGTTGCCTTGATTAAGTCCTCTGACTTTAAAGAAGCCATCTGGATTGGGAATTGCGCTAGTTGTGTCGGTGCCATTATATACTTTAACGATAGCTGCTGCTGCGGTTGGAAGAACTCTGCCCTCTATTTCTCCAAAGTTGCTGTTACAGAATGGGCGTAATACAGGTCTCAAATAATACTGCCCATTAACCAACACAATTGAACGAGCAATGTCAAAATCAACCCAAACGGCTAAGCTTCCTCCAGTACCACGTCCTCTATGCCGTTCTTTTAATGATACGTAAAGATAGTTTTGTGTTGGATTTTGTAAAGTTAATGGCTGTGATACGCCATTTACAACTACTGTATTATTACTTCCAAGTGTAAATCGAATTTTACGTACTGTTCCATTCACTGTTGCACTGGCAATTAAGGAATCTATGCCATTTCTTAATTGCAATACATCGTATACTCCTGGTGTAAAATTGACTGTTTGCCAAACACCATATTCATCACGACGTCTGAGGTGGTCATCTCTGTGATCGTCGTTGTCTCCATGGTGATCATTATTTTGATGCTCACTGCTTGTATCTACTTTTATATTTACAGCTAAAATTTCAATATTGACGGCATCAAAGTCTGCAGGTCCATCGGTTAGATAGATGTCAATTTTTTGATTGGTTGGCGATTCGTTTTTGCTACAGGAGCTAAACCCAAGCAACAAGAATGTGGCGACTGAGAAAACCAGGAGTTTGTTTTTCATTTGAAGTGATTTAGGCGTGAACTAATTTTGTTAATCAGGAGGGGAACTTATTATCAACGTTTACATTAGTTAGAACGTCTGTAAGTTCTATCTATTAACAAAATTTTAAAATTGGTTTGCGATGGGTTATACTTAATGAGGGTGTGTTTTTAATTGATTCATGTTTATATTTGAGTTATTAAAATTTATTTTATGAAACCAATCCGTTTTGTTATTCTCTTAATAGGTTCTCTGTTATTCCAAGAAGCCAGTGCACAGGTTGAGTTTAAAATCATAACCACCGTTGAGTCCATAATTCCTAGTGGCTTAGGTCGCTCTCGTTTAATTGAAAATACTGGCGCTGTTAATGCTGACGATTTAACAACCGAACGTAAAGATGGTACCGACAGTCGTCAGGGTAGTGTAAAACGCTCTGATGTAAAAATTGATGAATTGAATGAAACCAAGCTTCTTAATTTTTTCAATTTTGGCGGCATTAATTTTAGAAATATTGCTTCCAATGATGCTGTGATAACATCTAAATTAAATTCTCTCACTAAAGATGGATGGGAGTTGGCCTATGTTACTTCTGCGGTTGAGAGTAACGGCGGTAAAGATGATGGCGAAGGTATATTTATTACACGCTTCATTTTTCGTCGTTCATTGACAGCCAATAAGAAATAAGAGAGAGTCTATCCCTACCTATAAATGAATACAAATGCTACTATTGCTGCTAAGCAGGTGTTTACTGGATATGACTGGTTTATAGATCATACTATTCAGGTAGAAAATGGAATTGTAAAATCAATTACACCTTCTACTAAACCTGCAGAAGTAGATATAGTTGCTCCTTCTTTTATTGACCTCCAGTTATATGGTGCTGGAGGTTTTTTATTTTCAGAGCACCCAACAACCAATACGCTCGATGTAATCCATCAGCATTGTTTAGCAAGTGGCACAGCTTATTTTATGCCGACCCTTGCAACTAATTCTAATGCTGTTTTTATCGCTGGGATCAGGGCTGTGCAGGCCTATTGGAGAAGTGGGGGAAGAGGATGTTTGGGGCTGCATTTGGAAGGCACATGGATTAATCCAGAGAAAAGAGGAGCTCATGATCTTGCATTTATTCATTCACCTGAATGGAATGAAGTAAAGGAGTTGCTAGAGATTGAACCAGGAGTAGTGAAAATGATAACCCTTGCCCCTGAGGTCTGTAGTCAAGAAGTGGTTCAGTTTTTAAATCAACAAGGGGTAGTTATCTCTGCAGGTCATTCTGCAGCTACCTATGCGCAGGCGATGAATGGATTTTCAAAGGGTATAAAATGCGTCACTCATCTTTTTAACGCCATGTCTCCACTTCAACACCGGGCACCTGGTTTAGTAGGGGCTACGCTTCATCACAAACATGTGATGGCAAGTATTATACCTGATGGGTATCATGTGGATTGGTCCGTTATTTCAATTGCGCATCAAGTGATGGGAGATCGTCTTTTTGTTATTACTGACGCTGTTACCAATACAAACTCTGGGCCTTACCAACACGAATTCCAAAATGATCATTATGTAGCCAATGGAGTGCTAAGTGGTTCTGCCCTGAGCATGTTGCAGGCCTTTAATAACTTAATAAATAAGGCTTCCCTATCATTGAAAGCTGCAATGCGACTTTGTACAATTAATCCTGCTCGTGCTATCGGGATGGAAAAAGAAATTGGATACATTGAAGTTGGAAAGCCTTTTCAGGGTATTTTATTAAACGCAAAAAAGGAGTCTTTTTATCTAACTCAACAACCATGACTGAAGCTAGAAAAGAAAAGTTGACGCAGGTCATTCAAAATAGACAATTTGATTTAACGATTGTGTTAGAAAATGTTTTTGACCCCCATAACATTTCTGCTGTTATGCGAACTTGTGATGCCGTTGGGGTTCAGGAGCTATTTATTTTGAATACAAAAATTCCTCGACACAAGAAATGGGGTGCTCGAAGTTCTTCCAGTGCAGCTAAATGGTTGACTATTCATCAGTACGACGACGCCGATCATTGCTTTGAGGCGGTACGCAAACGTTATCCGCGTATTATAACCACTCATTTGTCGAGTGATGCCACCTCTTTGTATTCACTCGATTTAATACAGCCTACTGCCCTTGTTTTTGGCAACGAACATAGCGGAGTAAGTGAAGAAATCCGACTGAAAGCTGATGGTAATTTCATTATTCCGCAAGTGGGAATTATCCAGTCATTGAATATTAGTGTTGCTTGTGCGGTAACCTTATACGAGGCCTATCGACAGAAAGAAAAGGCGGGTCACTACCGAGAAGATTCACGAATAATTAATCCTTGCCGCGAGCAATTATTAAACGAGTGGGGTGTTGATCAATTATCCTAAAGGTCAACAGAAATTTCTTTTCTTTCCGCTTTTAAGGCATAGATACTTACATTCAATTCAAATCCAATTAACAGAATAAGTGAATTGATGAAAATAAGTATCATGATAATTAGAACGGTGCTAATGGAACCATATAACTGGTTGTAGTGAGAGAAATTAGCCACCCACCAGGATAATGCACCTGACGTGATGAGCATTAAGCTAGTAGCAACAATGGAGCCGGGGTTAATAAGTTTCCATTTTTTATGTACAGAGGGGGCTAGCTTATAGATAAATGAGATACAAGCGAAA
>JBILMC010000058.1:0-7250 GCA_044375755.1 Chitinophagaceae bacterium | reverse complement strand
ACCCCAAAAATAAATATTGAAGACACCCTCTACTCGAGTATTAGTGGCTCCACTCAACTGGGGGCTTGGCCATGCAACGCGTTGCATTCCCCTGGTAGAAAGTTTGCAAAAGAACTCCTGTGAAGTGATTATAGCTGCCAATGGAGCAGCCGCTGTGCTTCTAAAACAAGCATTCCCTACATTACCCTTTTTAACTCCCCCAGCAACTGAAATCAAATATAGCCGTTCAGGAGCACTCTTTGTTTGGCGTTTATTCTTACAAATTCCCCAATTACTTAAACAACTTCGCGATGAAAAAAAATGGCTCCAACAACAGATCGACGCCTTTCATCTTCAAGTTGTAATTAGTGATAATAGGTATGGGCTTCATCACCCCGCCGCTCGATGTGTTTTGGTAACGCACCAATTAGGAATAAAATCAGGGTTAGGTAATTGGATCGACGCTTGCATCAACCGCTTTGCTTTCCGTTATCTCAATCAATTTGACGAAATATGGGTCCCCGATTATCAAGAACCCTACGCACTGGCTGGTGAACTGTCTAATCCAAAAAATTTGCCCAAGCCACCCCTTCGCTATCTTGGATTACTCAACCGATTTGCAAAAAAGCAACTCGTAAAAAATAGTACAAGCCCCGCTCGTCTTTTATTAATGCTTTCCGGGCCCGAGCCTCAACGAAGTTTACTCGAAGAGAAATTTCGCAATGAATTAAAGCAGTACCCAGGAGTATTCACCCTAGTATGCGGTAAGCCACATCAAAGCAATACTACTTTATCAAATGCAGCTTCAACCCTACCGTTAGTATACGGCAACCAAGAATCAAGGATATATGATCATCTAGAAGCTGCAGATCTACTTCGTGAAATTGAGCATGCAGAAATGATTATTTGTAGAAGCGGTTATACTTCCTTAATGGAATTATTGCCACTAGGAAAAAAAATAATCCTCATTCCCACACCCGGCCAAGCCGAACAAGAATACTTAGCAACCTATTGCATGCATAAAGGATTTGCCTATAGCATTACCCAAGAAAAATTTTCATTAGAGGAGGCGCTGCACAAAGCAGCTACCTTTGCCTACGTTCCTTATCATCCTCCGAGCTCCAACCTTGACCAAGAAATCAGAAGCGGGTTAAACTTATAACGAACACGTGAACGCAACACAAAAAGCACATATCGCTGTATTACTGACCAATTTATTTTTTGCAACTAATCTTAGTTTAGTAAAACATATTTCCCCATCGCTGGTCGGACCATTTGGAGTTAACTTTTTCAGAGTCGGCATAACATTGGTATTATTTTGGTTGCTCTGGGCGTTCTCGGGTCGCTCTGCACAGATTGAAAAAAAAGACATTCCCCGCTTTGTCGGTTGTGCACTCACAGGTGTAGCCATCAATCAAATGCTATTTATAAAAGGACTTACGATTACTTCCACTATTCATGCCGCTTTATTGATGCTTAGCACTCCCATGCTGATCACCTTATTTGCACTAATCTGGTTAAATGAAAAGTTTACTTTGCTGAAAGGTTTGGGTTTATTAATGGGAATTGGAGGTGCGGGTTTGCTTATTTTTTCAAAAGATACTAGCGGAGTTTCTTCTATTTCCGGAGATGTGTTGATTATTATCAATGCTATCTCCTATGCGATCTACTTTATTTTAGCTAAGCCATTAATGTCTGCCTATCCTCCACTCCATGTGATTCGATGGGTATTCACCTTTGGATTTTTAATGATCCTGCCTTTTAGCTGGAGCGATGTACAACAAATTGATTGGCCACAAGCCAGCTCATCGCAATTAGTAGCTCTAGGTTCGCTAGTCTTATTTGGTACATTTTTCACGTATTCGTTTAATACCTATGGACTAAAACATTTAGGTGCTGGCATAACAGGAAGTTATATTTATACACAACCAGTATTTGCAGCAATTATTGCTGCCCTTTTTTTACACGAAGACTTTACTCTAGAAAAGGTACTAGCCGCGTTATTAATTTGTGCAGGCGTATTTCTAGTGAGTAAAAAAACGAGTTGATAATTTTTTAGTAGCCCCGTACATTTTTGCCTTCCATATAATTCATAAAGGCTTTGTTCACCACGCGGTTCCCTCCAGGCGTTGGATAGTTACCAGTAAAATACCAATCACCCAAGTTATTAGGACAAGAAGAATGAAGATCTTCTATCGTTTGAAAAATCACTTGTACAGGGATAGAAAGATCGGTTGGCGTAATGAGACGGGCAATCTGGCTAGTGATTTCTTCCGTAGTGAATTGCTTATACAAATGTCGAACTACATTTTCCTGTTGCAATTGACCAGCTGCTTCCAATTCTTTGCAACGTTGTAAAAGCTCTTGTAAATATTCAGCACGCCCCTGCTCTTTTAACAAAGAAACAGCTGCATTAAACGCAATAAAATCACCCATTTTGCTCATGTCAATTCCGTAACAATCTGGGTATCGTATTTGAGGAGAGGAAGAAACAACAATAATTTTTTTCGGTTTCAATCGTCCCAACATCCGTATGATACTCTCTTTTAAAGTAGTACCCCGAACAATAGAATCGTCAATTACCACCAGCGTATCCTCACCAGCACGAACCGTTCCATAGGTAATATCATAAACGTGCTGAACCATTTCATTACGACTTACATCCTCGGTAATAAAGGTGCGCATCTTCACATCCTTTATTGCAATCTTTTCAATACGAATAGTTCGGTTGATCATTTCGCTCAACTGCTCCGCACTAAAATCTTTTCCCCAACTAAGAATTCGTTCAATTTTAATTTTATTCAGATACTGCTCCATTCCTTTGAGTAAACCATAAAAAGCAGTTTCAGCAGTATTAGGAATAAAAGAGAAAATAGTATTCTTTAAATCATAATCAATCGCCTCTAACACGGGTTCACTGAGTCGAAAACCCAATTGATTTCGCTCGCGGTATATTTTTTCATCGCTCCCTCTGGAAAAATAAATTCTTTCAAAGCTGCAAGCCTTGCGTTCTTTTGGCGGGACTAATTGTTCCACCTCCACTGTTCCATCTTCATAAACAATTAACCCCTCTCCAGGCATTAACTCTTTTACTTGATTTTCTTGCACGTTAAAGGTGGTGCGAATCGCAGCACGTTCAGATGCAGCTACCACTACTTCGTCATTGATATAATAATAAGAAGGACGAATGCCATGCGGATCTCGAAATACAAATCCAATTCCATTACCCGTGATACCTCCTACATTAAATCCACCATCCAATAAAGGAATTGCTCTGCGTAATACATCTTTGATTGCTAGCTGCTGAGGAGCTTTTTCATCCGCCTCATTCAAAAATTTATAGAGCAGTTCCAGTAGCGCAGCTAAATCACTGAATCGGACTTCCTCTTCGGGCTCACGACCGATATGCGTATATAATTCATCTGCATTGACAATATTAAAATTACCCGCCAAGGCTAAGTTGCGAGCAGGCATAATATGCCGGTTGATAAACGGATGACAATATTCTAGCTTATTCTTTCCCTGTGTACCATAACGAAGGTGTCCCAATAACACCTCCCCCATAAAATCAATATTGCCCTTTAATAAGCCAGGGTGATTGCGAACGCCGGGATTATATTTTTCAAATTCGTTAATCTGTTCTCCGATCCGGTTAAAAATATCAGCAATCGCCTGCGGAGCATTACTACGCATGCGATTCATAAAAGGATAGCCCGGTTCCGTGTTCAACTTAACAGCCACAACACCCGCACCATCCTGTCCACGGTTGTGTTGCTTCTCCATCAATAAATAAAGTTTATTGAGACCCCATAGGGACGTGCCGTATTGTTGCTGGTAATAAGAAAAAGGCTTGCGCAAGCGGATAAAAGCTAATCCGCATTCGTGTTTGATCGCATCACTCATACAAGATCAATTAGCAACTGAGTATTTTTTCAGTTGCGGGCATTCCTCCGCCGTAGCAGAGTCAATATTAACATAGTAAGTGGTCAGTTTATTCTGAATCCACTTCTCCATTACTTTCGATTTCTTTTCTTCCAAAGCAAACTGTGCTATTTTACTATAGTCGTCCCTCAAATTCATACGATGCGGCGCAGAACGAGACTTCAAATGAATAATACGAGCTCCTTTTTTGCCCTGCTCATTTTCAAATGCGATTGGTACAGAAAAATCACCGGGTGAAAGCTTTGATAATACACCTACCATTTCCTTGTCTAACTGATCGATCGTTACAAAAGTTGATCCATCACGATTCGTTAAATAGGGACCAGTATATTTTGCAGATTCTTCGTCACTGTATTTGGTAGCCGCTTCATTAAAGGTCATGGTGCCTGCAATCACTTTGGAGCGAATAGTATCTAATTTTCTTTTTGCCTGATCAATTTCATCAGTGGTAACAGGAGGAATACGCAAGATGTGACGCACAATCGCATCGTCTCCGTTGCGTTGAACCATTTGAATGATATGAAATCCAAACTTTGATTTAACTGGAGAAGAAATTTCACCTTCTTTCAAACGAAATGCTGTGGAAAGAAATACAGGATCCCACGTTTTTTCGGTACGATTCAATTGATACTGCCCACCTCTATCCTTACTACCAGGATCTTCAGATACTCTTTTTGCTAATTGTTCAAATGTGGTCAGCTTTAATTCAATCTGACGACGGTAGTTATTCATTTCACCCACAATGTACTGCTCCAGATCACGAGAAGCCTTGGGATACAATACAATTTGTCCAATCTCTAATTCTGATTCATAAAAAGGAAGACTGTCTTTTGGAATTTTTTCAAACCAAGCTTTTACTTCAACGGGGGTGATACGAACGTTCTCGATAATTTTCCGTTGCATAGCGGCGGCAAGCTTTTGTTCTTTAACAGACTCGCGCGCATCATCTTTGATCTGGTAAATTGTTTTACCCGCTATTTCTTCCACAGCTTCCTGTGTACCAAACTGATTGATATAAGAACGAATACGATTTTCCAGATCAGCCTCCACATCTTCATCGGTTACAGGGAGTGAATCTTTTTCAGCCTGCAACATCATTACTTTAGACACAACAGCCTGCTCCATGATCATGCACTCGGCATTGGGAGGAAGTGTTTCGCCCCGTCTTACCATATCTGCAACTGAATTCTTGATATCCGATTGCAAAATGATACGATCACCGACCACGGCAGCAATTTTATCAGCAACTACTTTTTTTGGCTGTGCCAGCAGGGCACTGCTGAACAATAGAACAGCAAATAAAGAGAGGTTTCTTTTTACACTATACATAGTTCTCAAAAGTAAGTGGCCTTTTCAGCCAGACTATTTAGTCGACACGAGTTTAACAAAAAGTTAGAGTGTACGCTTCACTTCCTCCAGTTCATACGCCTCTACCACATCTCCCACTTTAATATCAATAAAATTCTTAACAGTCAATCCGCACTCCATTCCAGACAATACTTCTTTCGCATCATCTTTGAAACGCTTCAAGGACGCCAATTCTGCTACCACGCCTTCAGCCGTAGGATAGATTACGATACCATCACGAATCAGACGGATCTTAGAATCACGTTTGATCTTACCATCGCGTACAAAACATCCGGCCACAGTCGCTTTATCAAACTTGAACACCTCACGGATTTCAACGTTAGCAACAATTTTTTCCTGTGTTTTAGGCTCCAACATTCCCTCCATTGCACTCTTGATCTCTTCAATTGCATTGTAGATAATCGAGTACATCTTGATTTCAATACCGGCATTATCTGCCATTTTAGAAGCCTGTAAGGAAGGACGCACATTGAACGCAATAACAATAGCATCCGATGCTTCTGCTAATACGATATCACTTTCATTAATCTGTCCAACTCCTTTATGAATCACTTTAACGATAATTTCTTCAGTAGACAGTTTTTGTAAAGAGTCACTTAAGGCCTCTACTGATCCATCCACGTCACCCTTGATAATCACATTCAGCTCTTTGAAGCTTCCGAGTGCTAAACGACGACCAATCTCATCGAGTGTGATATGCTTTTTAGTTCTGATACCCTGCTCACGTAAAATTTGAGCACGACGATTTGCAATCTCTTTTGCTTCGGCCTCGTCTTCGTAGACTTTGAATTTTTCACCCGCTTGTGGTGCACCATTCAATCCTAAAATCACTGCAGGTGCAGAAGGACCAGCCTCCTTTTCTTTTTTATTACGTTCATTGAACATGGCCTTCACCCTTCCGTAATATTGACCACTCACTACTAAATCTCCAGGATGTAAGGTTCCGTTCTCCACCAATAGTGTGGCAACATATCCACGACCTTTATCCAATGATGCTTCAATAATGGTACCGGTTGCTGCACGATCAGGATTTGCTTTCAGATCAAGCATTTCTGCTTCGAGCAATATTTTCTCCAATAACTTATCGATGTTCAAGCCTTTTTTTGCAGAGAGCTCTTGGCTTTGAAACTTACCGCCCCACTCCTCCACCAAAATATTCATTTGAGAAAGCTGCTCGTATATTTTTTGTGGGTTTGCGCCGTCTTTATCGATTTTGTTCACCGCAAAAATCATCGGTACCCCCGCTGCTTGTGCGTGGCTAATTGCCTCTCTTGTTTGTGGCATGATTGCGTCATCTGCTGCCACAACGATTACAGCAATATCCGTAACCTTAGCACCCCTTGCACGCATCGCCGTAAAGGCTTCGTGACCCGGTGTATCCAAGAAAGTGATTTCCTTTCCATCAGGGAGCTCTACTCGATACGCACCAATGTGCTGTGTAATACCTCCGGCCTCACCTGCTACCACATTGGCACTACGGATATAGTCCAAAAGTGAAGTTTTACCATGGTCAACGTGACCCATGATTGTTACAATTGGAGAGCGATGCTTTAGCTCAGAAGCGTCATCTTCTTCTTCCACATCTTCCTCCATCTCCATTTGCTTCTCCATATCAATAAACTCTACCACATATCCAAACTCACTAGCCACCAATTCGATTACCTCTGCATCCAAACGCTGATTGATAGATACCATGATACCCAAACTCATACACTTGCTGATTACATCGGCAAAACTTACATCCATCAAACTAGCTAACTCACTTACACTGATAAACTCTGTCAACTGTAATTTATTGTCAACCGCTTCATTACCCATGGCCTCGGCCATTTCCTGTTTCTTCTCGCGACGAAGCTTAGCTTTCACACTCTTTCCCTTACCAGCACCACCAGTAAGTTTAGCTTGCGTTTCTTGAATTTTACGCTGAATCTCTTTTTCGTCAATCAGTTTCTCTTCACGAC
>JBILMC010000056.1:0-7415 GCA_044375755.1 Chitinophagaceae bacterium | reverse complement strand
TCTCCCAAAAATAAGGGTCTAGAATGCCTACTATTCAACAGTTAGTAAGAAAAGGACGTGAAATTATCAAAGCCAAAAGTAAATCAAGGGCTCTTGATCAATGTCCACAGCGCCGTGGTGTTTGCACCAGGGTTTACACTACAACTCCTAAAAAACCTAACTCCGCACTTCGTAAGGTTGCTAAAGTTCGTTTGACGAACAAAGTCGAAGTGATTGCATACATACCTGGAGAAGGTCACAATTTACAAGAGCACTCCATCGTATTGATCCGTGGTGGTCGTGTGAAGGACTTGCCAGGTGTACGTTATCACATTGTGCGTGGTTCGCTGGATACTGCCGGTGTGAAAGATCGTAAGAAGAGTCGTTCTAAATATGGAACAAAAAAGGAAAAAGCTAAAAAGTAATAAAAGCTCTCATTAACATTAGATCCCTATGCGTAAAGCACAAGCCAAAAAACTTCCCTTAGCACCAGACCCTCGCTTCAACGACAAATTGGTTACTCGTTTTGTGAATAACCTTATGTGGGAGGGAAAGAAGAGTGGTGCATTCACCATATTTTATACAGCGCTTGAAAAAGTAGCTAAACAAACCAGTGAAGATGGATATGAGGTTTGGAAAAAAGCATTAGCTAACGTGGCTCCCTCTGTTGAGGTACGTAGCCGTCGTATTGGTGGTGCAACATTTCAGATTCCGTCAGAGGTTCGTCCTGACCGCAGAATTTCATTAAGTATGAAATGGTTGATCCGCTACAGCCGCGAGCGTAATGGTCGTAGTATGGCTGATAAGCTTGCCAATGAAATTGTTGCAGCTAGTAAAGGTGAAGGCGCTGCTTTCAAAAAGAAAGAAGATACACACCGTATGGCTGAAGCGAATAAAGCATTCGCACACTTCCGTGTATAATTTGATTATCACTGATATAACTCAAAAGCCCCGCAATCGCGGGGTTTTTTGTTAAACATCATTTTCTGAAAAGGAAAGTATGAGTGATTCTATAGTAGAATTAACCTTTCTACAGTGTACGCCTGCCATTTCTAGCATTTTACGAGAAGCAATGGCGCTGTCTTGTCCATTATATTTGTCCGACAAATAAACAACCTCAGTTATACCTGCTTGTATGATAGCTTTAGCACATTCGTTACACGGAAATAGTGCAGTATAAATACGACAACTTTTTAACGAGGTTCCAATATTGTTTAGTATCGCATTTAATTCAGCGTGACAAACGTAGGGGTACTTGGTATCTAAGAAACTCCCTTGTTTGTCCCAGGGTAGATGGTCATCGTGGCAGCCGATTGGGAAACCATTGTAGCCAGCACCAACAATTTTATTTTGAGTATTGACTATACAAGCGCCAACCTGCGTGCCAGGGTCTTTGCTACGTTTTGCAGACAAAAGTGC
The DNA here is from genome assembly GCA_044375755.1 of Chitinophagaceae bacterium. Taxonomy (GTDB): domain Bacteria; phylum Bacteroidota; class Bacteroidia; order Chitinophagales; family Chitinophagaceae; genus JJ008. Next base: position 6,017 of record JBILMC010000056.1, on the reverse strand, counting down.
AATGCCCATAAAATATTCGTCCCAGCTTATATAGCCGTCTCTTTTATTAGTTGCCAAGTTTTTCCTGGAGATTTTGATTGATCGCTTCTAAAAATTCCTCTGTGTATAAATAGTGTTCACCATGTTTTACTTTGTTCCCATGGATACAAACGGCCAGGTCTTTTGTCATTTTACCTGACTCCACCGTTTCAATACAAACCTTTTCTAGTTTTTCACAGAAACTTATCAATTCTGCATTGTTGTCGAGCTTACCTCTAAAGGCAAGACCTCTGGTCCAAGCAAAAATACTGGCAATAGGATTTGTACTGGTTGGTTTACCAGCTTGGTGGTCGCGGTAGTGACGCGTAACAGTGCCATGCGCAGCCTCAGCTTCCATTGTTTGTCCATCAGGTGTAATAAGCACCGATGTCATTAGTCCAAGAGATCCAAACCCTTGTGCAACGGTATCGCTTTGAACGTCTCCGTCGTAGTTTTTACAAGCCCAAACAAAGTTGCCATTCCATTTTAAGGCGCTGGCTACCATGTCATCAATCAATCGATGTTCATAGGTGATACCCGCCTGCTCAAATGAAGTTTTAAATTCTTTTTCGAAAACCTCCTGGAAAATATCTTTGAATCGGCCATCATATTTTTTTAAAATTGTATTCTTAGTCGAAAGGTAAAGAGGCCATTTTTTACTGAGTGCCATATTGAAACAACTACGTGCAAACCCGGTGATACTTTCGTCTGTATTGTACATTGTTAATGCAACACCATCTCCTTTATAATTATACACTTCAAAGGTTTGAGGGGTGCCACCATCCTCGGGTGTAAACGTCATGGTTAGTTTGCCCTTGCCTTTTATCACTGTGTCAGTAGCACGATATTGATCACCAAATGCATGACGACCTACAATAATGGGAGCGGTCCAATTGGTTACTAATCGAGGGACATTGCTGATTACAATGGGTTCGCGAAAAACGGTTCCATCTAAAATATTGCGGATAGTTCCATTGGGGCTTTTCCACATTTGTTTAAGTGAGAATTCTTTTACTCTTGCTTCATCAGGGGTGATCGTAGCACATTTAATACCCACGCCATATTGTTTGATGGCGTTGGCTGCATCTATAGTAACCTGGTCATTAGTTTGATCTCTATACTCAATACCAAGATCATAGTATTTAATATCTAATTCAAGATAGGGTAAGATCAATTTATCCTTAATGAATTTCCAAATGATACGCGTCATTTCGTCTCCATCCAGTTCTACAACCGGGTTATCAACTTTGATCTTTTTTGACATGGTAAAAATTTATTGTAGTAATGCGTAGGGCATCAAATTTACGAATTTACCCCAATGCGACATCCAATATCATCATCACTGTAAAGCCTAGTATAAAGGCAAGCACCGAGCGGTCAGTATAGCGATCTCTTTGTGTTTCGGGAATGACTTCTTCAATAACTACAAAAATCATAGCGCCAGCAGCAAATGACAAAGCGAAAGGAAGTAGCGGCTGTACATAAATAACTGCCAAGGCACCGATTACGCCTGCAATTGGCTCAACGATTGCCGATAGTTGTCCATACCAAAAACTCTTCAACCGGCTAACGCCACTTCTACGAAGAGGCATTGAGACAGCGATTCCCTCGGGAAAATTTTGAATGCCAATTCCAATTGCAAGGGTAATTGCACCAATCAATGAGGTGTTTTCCATTCCCAAGGATGCTGCCCCAAATAGTACTCCTACGGCCAGTCCTTCTGGTATATTGTGAAGGGTGATAGCGAGGATTAGCAAGGTGGTTCTGTGTAATTTTGTTTGAACGCCCTCCGTTTCTTCAACTCCAAAGTTGATATGTAAGTGAGGCATATAGCGGTCCAGGATAAAAATAAAAAATGCACCTGCCATAAACCCAACAGCAGCGGGCATCCATTCGTAACCTGGATAAAGTGAAGCTGACATTTCAATGGCGGGATTGAGCAGTGACCAAAAACTAGCCGCCACCATCACACCTCCTGTGAATCCTAGCATGGGGTCTAATGCTGCTCGGCTCATTGTTTTAAAAAAGAAAACGAGAGAGGCTCCCAGGGCTGTAACTAACCATGTAAAAGTGGTAGCAATTAAGGCAGACCATACGGGGCCAATATTTGAGAAAAAATCCTGGAGTGACTGCATGTTGCGATTTAGACATCAAATTTACATAATTGGTGTTTTAGTGTCCATCCTCATCCTACATATGCGCAGAAAGATTTAACTTGAGTCATGCGGTTGCAACCTCTTTTATTGGCTCTACTTTTCCTTTTGAATAGTTGCCAGGAAAAAAAGAAAATAATTTTAACTGGAGAGGAGCCTGTTCCAGCTTCTGAATTCATTGCTTTTTTTGACCCTTTTTCCTTGCCTTACACAATTACTGATTCGGTCTTGAAAAAAAAGTTTGCTGATTCTTTGCGTATCAGTATCCCTGTAATGCGAGCACTAGTTCCGGATTCTGTTTTTGAAAAGGAATACAATAAAAAAAGTAAACCTGTTTTTTATGCACTTGGAAAAGTGGAAGTACCAGATGCAGAAAAGTATGTTTTTATCCGGGCATCCTCGCCTGAAAAGCGAATGGTTTGGGTGCTGGCATTTGACCAGAAGAATAACTTTCGAACTGCAATATCGCTTTTAAAGCCATCTTCAAGAGCTTCTATTCAACAGTCATTGGTGATGGATAGAAAATACTTGCTTTCACAAATTCAGCTGCGTAAAAATTCTGATGGTAGTGCTAGTGAAGGCAAAGAAGTATTTGTGTTAAATGAAGCTGCAGGGCGTTTTATGCTTATCATGACTGAGGCGTTGGAGGATAAGCCCACTGAGCTGATTAATCCAATTGATACGCTTGGGGCCTCACGAAAATATTCTTCGGACTATACCAGCGGGAAAATGAATTTAGTTTCTATTCGTGATGGACGAAAACCCGATCGAGTTTCATTCTTTATTCATTTTGAAAAAAAGGACGGTAATTGTGTGGGGGAACTAAAGGGTGAAGCAATTTGGAAATCTCCAACGCGCGCAGAATATAGACAAGCTGGGGACCCCTGTTTGTTGCAGTTTTACTTTACTTCGAATGGGGTTCGCTTACAAGAACAAAATTGCGGATCACATCGCAATACAGGGTGTCTTTTTGATGGGTCTTATGTGCGTAAAAAATCATCTCGAGTTAAAAAGAAAGGTTAACTTGCACCTTCGTGTAAAAAAGACACATTATGAGTTTTGCGCCCTTTAAAGTTCCCTATGAAATTCAAGATCGCTTTCGACGCAAAGTGGCTTATTTCTCCATGGAGTTTGCTGTTCACCAACCACTGAAAATATATAGCGGCGGTTTAGGTTTTCTTTCTGGTTCTCATTTGAGAAGTGCATATGAGCTTCAGCAAAATATGATTGGTATTGGGATCCTATGGAAATATGGGTATTATGATCAAGCTCGCAACCAGGATCAAACGCTGAACGTTACCTGGCATGAAAAGGAATATAGTTTTCTGCAAGACACTGGTATAAAATTTCAAGTTACAATTCACGAGCATCCTGTGTGGGTAAAGGCCCTTTACTTAGCTCCTGAAACCTTTAAAACCGCCCCACTATTTCTATTAAGTACTGACCTGCCGGAAAATGATTACGTATCGCAAACCATTACACATCGACTTTATGACGCGAATGTGGCAACTAAAGTGGCGCAGTTTATTTTATTAGGGGTAGGGGGAGCCAAATTAATTGACCTATTAGGTTTCCAGCCTGAACTATATCATTTAAATGAGGCACATGCAATTTCAGCAGGTTTTTATTTGTACCGAAAGTTTGATCGTAACCTCGAAGAAGTAAGAAAGCGGTTGGTATTTACTACGCATACTCCAGAGGAAGCAGGTAATGAGAAGCATGACATTTATTTGTGTCATCGCATGAGTTATTTCTGTGGACTTTCTGTTGAGGAGGTAAAGGAGTTATACGGAAGTGAAGCAGATCAATTCAATCACTCCCTTGCTGCCTTACGTTTTTCTCATCTTTCCAATGGCGTATCCCAACTACATGGAGAGGTCTCTAGAAAAATGTGGGAAAAGCACAATGGAATATGTCCAATTATTTCCATTACAAATGCACAAAACTGGCGTTACTGGGCAGATAAACAATTATATCGTTTCAATGAGGCTGGTGATAATTATGGGATGGATGATCGGAAAAAATATCTCAAGAAACGTGCATTTGAAATAGTAGCAGACCAGACAGGTAAATTATTTAACCCGGATGTTTTCACTATCGTATGGGCCAGAAGGTTTGCAGGGTACAAACGTGCTGGGTTAATCACTACGCATGAAGAGCGATTTGCTCGGTTGATGTCGAATAAACGCTATCCAGTCCAATTGATTTGGGCAGGTAAGCCCTACCCAATGGATCATCCTGCCATTAGTGAATTTAATCAGCTTGTTCATTTGAGTAAGCAGCATAAAAATATGGCTGTGTTAATCGGATATGAACTTACCCTTTCTAAGCGAATGAAGCAGGCTGCTGACTGTTGGCTTAATAATCCAAGAGTACCTCGTGAGGCCTCTGGTACCAGTGGTATGACTGCGGCTATGAATGGTGCGGTAAATTTCTCGACAGATGATGGATGGATTCCTGAGTTCATTAATCATGGCCATAATGGGTTTGTGGTTCCTAAAGCTGACTATGATGCAATGGCTGTGCATGAGCAGGATGAGTATGATCTGAACAAGATCTATGATATTTTAGAAAATGAAATTCTGCCTCTATATTACGATAAGTATGATACGTGGCGTCAGGTTATTAAAAATGGAATGCAGGATGTGCGTTTTGCATTCGATAGCAATAGAATGGCAGAGGAGTATTATCGTTTGCTTTATGCTAAATAATGCTCAAGCTGTGACTCAATTGATGTAGTACCTGGAATTAACGCAAGAATTTTTTCAATCACCCCTTCTACTATTGCATCTGGGCAGGAAGCTCCGCTAGTTATTAGAATATGAATGGGCTGCTTGGCAGGTAAAAATCCTTTTGAGTTGGTTTCTCTCTTCTCATGCAAATTGAAGTGAACGATTTCGTTGGCTGAACTAATTTTTGAAGCGTTTTCAATGAAATAGGTGGGGAGCTTTTCTTCGCAAAGTTCTACAAGATGTGATGTGTTGGAAGAGTTATACCCCCCAACAACAATTGCTAAGTCGGCAGCTATATCTAATAGACCTTTAACTGCAGTTTGGTTATCTAATGTGGCGTAGCAAAGTGTATCCCTGGTATCTGCGACAGCGTCATCCTGTTGTGTTTTATTTTGGATGGTAGTTTTTAAAAAGTCGGCAATAGCTTGAGTGTCGCTGGCAAGCATCGTAGTTTGGTTGACTACCCCAATTCGTTGTAAGTCCACATGTGGGTCAAAACCGGCAGAATATTGATTTGCAAATTGGGTATAGAATTCTTCTGCTGATTTTTCTCCATTGATAAAACTGGCTAGCTCAATGGCTTCCTCCATATCTTTTAATACTAACGCAGGTCCATGTGCAGAAGCGTGTGAAAAGGTTGCTCTTGTTTCTTCATGGCTAGGTTTTCCATGGATGATTACAGTATATTTTTTATTGGCAATAACTTCACTTCTATTCCATACTTTCTCAACGAATGGGCAGGTGGTGTTGTAAGGCTCGGTTTTAATTCCTACCGCTGCTAACTTTTTTTCAATGTCTAGAGTAGTCCCAAAAGCAGGGATCAGTACAATATCATCTGCACATAAATCCTCAAAGGGGATGAGTTGTTTGCCTGAGGTATCTTGTAAAAATTGAATGCCCTTTGATTGTAGGTCTAGATTGACTTGCGGATTATGGATCATTTCACTCAATAAAAAAATTCGTTTTCCTGGATTTTGTTCGATTGTTTTGAATGCGATCTCTATTGCGTTTTCAACCCCATAGCAGAATCCAAAATGTCTTGCCAGTGAAATTTTTACTATTCCAAAATCAAGGGTAGTGGGTGAAAAGTCTTTTTTCATGCGATCCTGCTCCT
>JBILMC010000210.1:0-2755 GCA_044375755.1 Chitinophagaceae bacterium | reverse complement strand
ACATCTTGCGGAAATAATGATTGCACCACCGCTTTATCTAAACAAAACCATTTTTCAAGAATGGTAGCATAAATACTTCGGAAGTCGTACTGCATGGGTACATTATCATTAACCATTGCAGTAGCAGGTATTGTGGGATTCATTCCAAGCATTCCCGCTTCTACTTGATTTCCGAAAAGGAAAAGTGGAGCAGCAGCACCGTGATCGGTACCCGTACTGGAGTTTGATTTGATACGTCTTCCAAATTCACTGAAAGTCATACCTAATACTCTGTCCTCAACGCCCAAAAACTTAATATCATCCTGAAATGCTTTGATTGCTGCAGATACACGACCTAGCAACGTTGCATGTGTTCCCGTAATTCTATCTGTATTTACCTGTACCGAGTGTGTATCAAATCCACCAAAGCTCACCATGTACACTCGCGTTTTTAATCCTCCCTTGATCAACCGAGCCACAATTTTTAATTGATCGGCCAATGTATTTCCAGTTGGGTAGGGTGACTGAACTGTTACCGCATTTGCTGCTGCCCTGATTACAGTTGCATAACCCTGCGTTTGACGATTGATGTTTCTAACATAGGTTAGTTCTTTACCTGCCCTGGAGTTTGGTGCATAATCATTGGTCCCTGCAATCAGATTGTAAAAACTGGTTGGGTTAGTAATACTCATACCCATATTACGGGTTGGCCCCTGTAAGGTGAGAGAAGTGAGTCCGCCTATTTGAATGGCTAAAGGATCGGGCATATCGGAATTGGGATAGCCTGTTGGATAATTTGGGTACTCGTAGTCCAAATAACGACCTGCCCATCCACTATACACTTCCTGATTACTATTAGACGCACTCATCCAAATATCTGTAGCACGGAAATGCGAAAAGTTAGGTTGCGGATATCCTACGGCTTGTACAACTTTCGCCTTTCCATCTGCAAATAAACTCTGTAATCCTGTCATTGCAGGATGCAGCCCTGTACCTGTAACTCCAGCAATGGGTAATACAGCTGACTCGGGTATAGCGATGTTGGTACGTGCATTAAAATAGCGTGAATAATCTGCAACAGGAATCACCATATTCAATCCATCATTACCCCCAGATAATTGTACAATAACCAACACGTGATCGGTTAACGTATTTCCACGAAGCAAGGCTTGCACCAAAGGAGAATCAGTGGTAAAAGCCTTCACAGAATAACCATTGATCAACTCTGGAAGGAGTGCAGCAGCCGGAATAGCCCCCGATAGAAATTCACTTCTTTTCATGATCAGATCAACTGGTATTCAGAAAGGTTAAATAAATATTGGAATAGCGACTTCAATCGGTTGTTTACGATATTAAAATTGGCAGTAGTAGGATTGCTTTCATAGGCCATCCAAGCATTTGTCCAGTAATAATCCCATTGCTGCCCTGTCAAAAGTATTTGCGTTTTAATCTGGTCCTTGGATACATCACTCAACTGATTTTGATAGAGTAATGATAGTAACTCTGTTAACAGGTCATTTGGATTACCCGGATTGCGTAATGAACGAGCCCACTCTATGCAGTTAAACTGTACACGAAAACCATTTACAGCATATCCTGAACTAATCATTATATCAGTAAACTGATTTCTTTTTGGCAAACTATCCGAAGTGATCCATAACTCATGAAAAGATGGTTCTTGATAAAACGCAGGATATCCTGCTACGTTGGGCGGATCATGTAAATTCATACCCAAGTTCACCATCCAAGAATAAAATGTATTCCACAAACTATAGTTGGTACTCCAGTCAGTTACTGGAGGAAATGTGACGTTCATCTCTCGAAGGGAACCAATTATATGATCAGCAGGTGATTTTATGTAACATCCCCTATTCATCTTATCAAAAAAGTGTTCACTCTTAAATAGCGCAGTAAGCATTGGCTTTATTTCATACCCACTACTCCTGAATATATCAGCCATAGGAGTAATCACATTACGCTCCGTATCAGCATCAATTTGATAATATACAAACCAGCGATACACCCGACGCGCAATAAACTTTGCCACTTCTTGCTGCGCGAAAATCATCGTGAGCAGATCCTCCAACTCTAGCATGCCCGCAGTTGCACCAGTGCGCCCCGTAATTACAGTGTTATTGAAAAAAGATGAAAAGGTTTTATTGACAGTACTATGACGTGTAGGTGTAAAAACGGGTTGGTATGTATTACCATTAATGGTCCAACCAGTTAAAACTTTTGCAGCTTCCTTTACGTCTGTTTCTGTGTAACGGGAATCAGGACCTTTACCTAAAGTAAAGAGTTCCATTAATTCCCTTGCATAATTCTCATCAGGTGCGGTAGCAATATTTAAGTAGCCATTTAAATAACGAAGCATGGCAACATCAGTAGAAATATCGCGAACTAAATTTTTGAAATTACCTAAGTTATGCTGCCTTATCAATTGGTGCTGGGAGTACATCCAATTTCCATTACCAACATCTGTCGCTTCGTTTCCAAAATGATCAGTCCAAAAAAGAATCATTTTTTCACGTATACTTCTATCCTGATTTATCAAATTGCCAGTAAGCCATTTTTTGTAAGAGGCTCTACGTAAGCTCTGAATAGTTCCATCGTTATTAATGTTATTCACCCAGGTAGAACCTTGCAATACTGCTGTATCTACGTTTACACCTACAGTAGTGGGATTTGCATATTCTTTAATTGGGGGGGCAGGAGCAGGAGCAGTAGGGTTTAATAATTCATCTACCACTTGATCGATGGTTCGTCCACGAAAATA
>JBILMC010000211.1:0-2743 GCA_044375755.1 Chitinophagaceae bacterium | reverse complement strand
AGAGACTATGAGTTTTGTTTTGACCGCCTACACCCTTGGGTGGATTATTTTGTAGTGAACGTTAGCTCACCCAATACCCCGGGCCTACGTGCACTTCAGGATAAAAATTTTCTGCATAAAATTTTAACCTTATTGCAAGAAAAAAATAAATCTAAAACTAAACTCCGTCCTATCTTTTTAAAAATTGCACCGGATTTAAGTCAGGAACAAGTTGATGATGTAATTGATCTTGTACTTGCCATCGGATTAGATGGCCTAGTAGTTAGCAACACCACAATTAGCAGAGAAGGATTACTCACCAATGAAAATACGGTGAGCAGAATGGGGGCTGGTGGTTTAAGTGGCGCCCCTTTAAAGGAAAAAAATACAGCCTTGCTTCGTTATATTAATCAAAAGACCGCTGGAAAAATTCCAATGATTGCATCCGGTGGAATTTTTAATGCAGCAGATGCTAAAGAAAAAGTAGAGGCCGGTGCATCACTGGTACAGGTTTGGACCGGATTTATTTATGAAGGACCAGGTATTGCAAAAAATATAATAGAAGCTGTAAAGCCAACCTGATTGTGGTTCGTATAAACTAACAAGCTAGTAAACTGACAGCCACGATACCCGCTGTTTCGGTACGTAGCCGAGAAGATCCCAAACTGACTGAAACAAAATTATTTTCAGCAGCTATATTTAATTCGTCATCGGTAAAATCCCCCTCAGGGCCAATACAGATTAATACATTTTTTTTAGAAGTCGCTACTAGAGAGGAAAGTGGTTGCTTGGTTACATCACTACAAGTTGCGATGAAATGATCCCCATCTTGTAGCTTCCATTTTTGAATTGCACCAAACTCTTGCGGTGTGACCAAGGTTGGTAGCCATACCTGCCGACTTTGTAATAAAGCACTTTGTAAAATAGATTGCATCCGCTCTACTCGTGCGGATTCCTTTTCAGTTCGGTCACACAAAAGAGGGATGATGTTGGCAACTCCTAATTCAGTGACTTTTTCCAACAACCATTCAAATCGATTACGGTTTTTTAACAAGGAAATAGCCAGCGTTATTTGTTTCAAGGGCCTTGGAATGGATTGAAGTTGCTGCACTTGTAATCGACAGTGCTTTCGATTGTCATCAATGATACTTGCCGTGGCTAATTGCCCTTTCCCATCTGTCAACTCAACAATATTGCCCATTTTTAGTCGCAACACTTGAATGGCGTGCTTACTATTGTCTTCATCTAGTGTTACACCTGTTAAACCAACAAGAGGCTCTGTAATAAAAAAAAGAGGGGCAGACATAATCAAATAGGTAAGTCATCCAAATCGTTTTCTAACTGATTCATCTTGCTGCCTGTTTGAACAAAAACGCGAGCACCTCCTGCCCCATCTTCATCCCGCACAGGTTTCCAATTACCTGGTAAACCAGATACACCCATTCCGCCACCATCTTCAACAAATTTTTGAATATTGAGTAGTGCACGTAGTTTGATTGTTTCCAATGAACCATTACGATGCTTAGCAATCCGCACATGCGTTTCACCTCTGTTATTTTCTCCCATTTCATTTGAGGTGATATCATAATACTCCGGACGATACAAAAACATTACCATGTCCGCATCTTGCTCGATCGCTCCAGATTCACGTAGGTCACTTAATTGGGGCATCTTTGTTCCATCCTTTCCTGCTCCACGCGTTTCCACCGCACGACTCAATTGAGAAAGGGCAATGATTGGAATACCTAACTCCTTAGCTAGTGCTTTTAAGTTTCTGGAGATATTGCTGATTTCCTGCTCTCGATTACTGTTACGTCCATCTCCAGTTCCACTCATCAATTGTAAATAATCAATAATTACCATCCCAATATCATGCTTATTTTTAAGTCGACGACACTTTGCACGTAATTCAAAAATGTTCAATGCAGGTGTATCATCTATAAAAAGTGGTGCTTGTGAAAGTCGCTGTACACCACGAGCATAAAGTTGCTTCATTTCATGCTCTTCCATTTTTCCACGACTAATTTTTTCAAGCCAGATTTCGCTTTCTGCTGCCAAAATACGTTGTACTAATTGGCTCGCACTCATCTCTAATGAAAAGAAAGCAACAGGCGTAGGCTTACCTGGAAGCATTGCAGCATTGCGGGCCAGATTTAATGCAAAAGCAGTTTTACCGACCGCAGGACGAGCTGCCAAAATAATCAAGTCGGTCTTTTGCCATCCATAAGTAACACGGTCTAGCGAGGGGAAACCACTTGTCACGCCAGTAAGATCCTCATTTTTATTTCTAAGATCTTCTATGCGTTTGATTGTATTGACTAGAACCGAATCAATTGTTTCAAAATTTTTACGCAGGTTATTATTCGTTATCTCATAAAGCTTACTTTCTGCATCATCTAATAAATCAAACACATCCGTAGAATCTTCAAAGGCATCGTTGATAATTTCACCACTTACCCGAATGAGTTCACGCTGAATAAATTTCTGTAGAATAATACGAGCGTGTGCTTCGATATTAGCAGAAGAAACCACCGCATTGGTCAAGCGGGTAAGATAATAGGCTCCGCCTACCAGATCTATTTCTTCCTTAGTTCTTAATTCCTCTGCAACCGTTAAAATATCGATGGGCTGACTCTTGTTAGCAAGAGACTGCATGGATGAAAAAATGCGCTGGTGTGCTTCTACATAAAAACATCCTGGCTTGAGTATCTCAACAACCACATCAAAAGCACCTCTTTCCAACATAATTGCACCCAATACGGCT
>JBILMC010000055.1:0-7503 GCA_044375755.1 Chitinophagaceae bacterium | reverse complement strand
CAACAGCATAGAACTGCTTGATCCGAAAACCTGTATTGCGATCTCGAATGGTAGTTCCTTTATCAGCAGAAAAATGCACACCACCATCACATCCAAAAATTAATTTATTACCCCCGTCCCACCATTGAATATCATGCTGATCGGCATGCACATACTGACCACTTGTACCAACCCATGCCGAAATTCGGGTCCAGGTAGTTCCACCATCTGTTGTACGAGCATTATCAATAGCACCAATGATACACTCTTCAGGGTTGGCAGGATTAATACGTACAGAAAGATCATACCACCCTTGTGTGTTTGCAAAAGGAGAACCAGAAGCTGTACTTGGAGGTGTGCCTGGACAAGTAGCCCAGTTGTCACCTCCATCTACTGATTTATAAACATTGGTAACTTGTCCAGAGTTATTTGCAGGAATTGCATAAAGCGTAGTACCTAACACTGCAATTTCCGCACGACTATTGTAAGAAGGAAACGGAGCAGTAGGACTATTCCAACCATTTGCAGTAGTAGCAGAAGCAGGAATATCTGTATAACGATAACTCTGCGTTGAACTGATTCCAGTTACTACGTGTAAACGAGCTTGAGTTGCAGTGGAAGAAATTTCCATATCGCAAATACGAGTAGATGATGCACTCGAGGGAGTGATATTGGTCCAGGAACTTCCACCATCGTTAGAACGAAACAATCCACTTCGTGTGCCGAGATAAACGTTTCCCTGGTAATCACATAGAATTCGTGTACAAAATGTATACACGGAGGTGCTTGATAAAAAATTCCAAGTTGAACCGCCATCAGTACTTTTGAAAACACCTACTCCCTGTACCGCATCTGCATTGAAATATGATTCACCGGTGCACAAATACATAATATTCTGAAAACCAGGACGCGGATCCTGACAAATAGCCGCAATTGCTAGATTCGATAAAAAGTCATTAATAGGGACCCAGATAGCTGGTGAAGCAGTAATATCTGTTGTCTTCCAAAGACCACCTGAAACACTTCCTGCAAAAACTGTTTTTTTACTGGGGTCGAGAGAGTCTACCATCAACGCACGCACACGACCAGCTGTAATTCCATTGTTCGCACGTGTATTTCCATTACTCGGTCCAACGACATCTGCATTGGGCCCTCGTTCTTCCCATACTAATGCATTAATTCGATTTTGCCGAGCGGCCTCTTTGGCCGTTTCAGTTGCCAATTTTGCTTCTAATAATTTATGCCAAGGAACCTGTCCTGTGCGAGGATCTCGAGTCATTTCAAGTTCCTGCTGAGCAGCTAATTCTGGGCCATCATACTGAGTAGTCTTTTTCTCTTCCGTTGAAATATTATTTTGGCAAGAAGTGAAAAAAAAGAGAGCAATTGGCGCACCAATCAAAAAGGCGCGTAGCGCAAGCATAGTTGATCTAAACATAAAGAGGGTTTGGAGTTCACTAAATTAAGCAACTCAGCACTAATAAATCATTTTGTTGAAGAGCTCTTCGTTAAAATTTTTTAACCAGCGGCAATCATACTTATTTCCACACTTACAAACTTGGGTAAAGCAGAAACCTGCACCGTTTCGCGGGCTGGATAATCCCCCAAAAAGTAACTTCCGTAAACCTCGTTTACCTCTGCAAAGCGGTTCATATCTGTCAAAAAAATAGTGGCTTTAATAACATGACTAAAATCGAGTCCGGCTTCTGTTAAAATTGCCTTTAAATTTTCCATCACCTGCCTTGTTTCCGTAGCCAGATCCGCATTGTTTAATTGACCAGTTGCAGGATCAATACAGATCTGTCCAGAAATAAATACCTCGCTTTTGTAACGAACAGCTTGATTATAGGGTCCAATGGGTGCGGGAGCTTTATCTGTTTTGATGATTGTCTTTGACATAGAAAATAGTTTAGAGGGCGAATTTAGCTTTATGCGCTTTCTTTGCAAAAAGAGTTAGGATGAAGATTGCCCTTATTGGAGATAAAGTTCAACAAGCAGAATGGGAACTGCGACCTGCCATGCAAATGATAGATTGGCTTTCTCATCCGACTGAACTTACCAATCAAACTGTATGCATCGATCTTTTATTTGAAGAAAAGTCAGATCACAACTCGGCGTTGGTTGCATTTCAAAAAAAGGGAGGGATTGTGATAGTGAACGCGGTTGAAAAAACCTGCCAAGAACTTCCTGCTGGATTTTGCCGTTTAAACGGGTGGCCAGGTTTTTTGGAAAAAGAAAGAATGGAACTCGCTTGTGAAAGTGAATTAACTCGCCGCCAATTAGAAGAAGTTTTTTTAAAATTGAATCGACAGCCAGAATGGATGCAAGATCAGATTGGCTTTATTACGCCTCGTGTGCTGTGCTCCATCATCAACGAAGCCTATCTCGCTCTCAGCGAGGGAGTCAGCGATAAAAACCAAATTGACCTGGCCATGCAACTGGGCACCAATTATCCCATGGGACCTTTTGCGTGGGCAGATAAAATCGGTAAAGGTCGAGTACTGCACTTGCTGGAGAAATTAAGTGTCGAGTCACCGCGTTATAAACCTGCATCGCTGTTAAAAGAAGAAGTGAACGCATAAATGTCATTTGTACTTCATATAGACACGGCAGGACAGACTGCATCCATTGCAATCTCAGCAAATGAGACACTGCTTGTTGAAAAATTGAATGCGAATCAACTAGATCACGCATCCTGGATACACTGCGCCATACAAGAGGCGATGCATGAAATAAATCTTTCGCTTGATAAACTGGATGCCGTTAGTGTAACTATTGGTCCGGGGTCGTACACGGGTCTTAGAGTTGGACTAAGCACAGCAAAAGGACTTTGCTTTGCGCTTGAAAAACCATTGATCACCATTCCTACACTCCAATTGATGGCATCAGTAGTTGAATGCAATATTGATTCTTGGATCTGTCCAATGATAGATGCAAGAAGAATGGAAGTGTATTATGCCCTATACGATAAGTCACTACACGAAATCCAACCTGCGCAAGCACTCATACTAGATGAAACAAGTTTTAGAGCGGAATTAGAAAAACAGAAAATTATTTTTTGCGGAAATGGAATCGACAAATTCAAACCCCTAACTGTAAGTGGCAATGCAAGCTTTTCAACGGCTTCAGCCACAGCAAAAGCAATGATTCCAATTGCCTTGCTAAAATTGGTAAAAAAAGAATTTGCTGATCTGGCCTATTGCACTCCATTATATGTTAAAGAATTTTACAACGGTCCAAAGTCATAGTATTTGCGGGTAATTGGTGGTAACTTTGCGTGGATATGCATTCTTATACGCTTTCCTTACATGACCAAACAGATCCAGCGCAAGTAGTTAATTTGGATCTTTTATTATTAAAAAAGACCAGTGTTATTTTGCGTGCCCTTAACCACAAGCTGCGACAACAGATTTTACAATTGATTGATCAAAAAGGGAAAGTAACAGTCACTGAAATTTATATTCATCTGCGTGTCGAGCAATCAGTAGCCTCCCAACATCTTGCTATTTTGCGTAAAGCAGGCTTTGTAAATACCACAAGAGAGGGAAAATTTATTTATTACTCGATCAAATTGGATCGAATACGTGCGTTGACCCACTTTATGGATCAAGTTCTAAAATAGTTACAACGGAATCAATCAATTGCCCTGATAAATGGGTGCATAGGAATCATTCCACTCATGTCTCCAGCGGCGATGACTCCACAAATAATTTGTAGGATCTTGCTGAATCACTTTTTCTGCTTCCTTTTTGTACATCCAGGTCAATTCATCAATGGAATAGTTTGCAGCATTATCCGTGATCAGTTTACACTCCAAATGATAGTAGCCTCGCTTTTTTCGTTTTAAGTTAAGCATGACCATGGCAGTGTTATGCACAATAGCTCCCTTAGCTGGACCAGGGTGAAACGGAGTTGGCTTTCCAAAAAAATTCATCCAACGAGCAGTAGCAGGGCGACTAGGATTTTGGTCGGCTCCTAATATTAATACAGAAGGCTGTGCAAATATTTCATCCCGCTTTTGTAAAAAACTTTCAGCTGCAATAGGACAGCCCCCCCGACGAGATCGCAGAAATAAAAAAAGTTGATTAAAAGCGGAAGATTGAATAGTGCGATATACAAAATAATAAGGCGCAGATACAGCAGGTGGAATAACCTGATTGACATATTCCCAATTAAACTGATGTGCCGCCATTAATTGAACTGATTTACCATTTTCGAGTAACCCCTTGACAATAGATAGATCAGCGGTGCAACGCTTTGTTAATGCACTTGTCGAAAGCGTCAGCATTTTAATAGACTCTGTAAATGTGTCTGAAAAATTTTGATAAAAAGATTTTATAGTACGATCCAGCTGCTCTGGAGTAATGTCAGGAAAGGCCTGACGAATATTTTGTTCAATAAGCGCGCGTCGATATTTCACCACCCGATGCAAAATAAAAGCAGCAAGGCTGCCTAATGCATGAAAAAATGCAAAAGGCAACAGAGAAAGCAATTGAAAAAATAAACGAACCAGCAAAGACATGTTTCAAAGATAACTGACCGGTGTCACTCAGATTGAATCAGAGTACAATATTTTGTACCATAGCTCCTTGACTAGGATAATCGGTATTATAATGCAGTCCTCGGCTTTCCTTGCGAAAACTTGCACACTTCACAATGAGATAGCCAATTGTAATCATATTTCGTAGTTCCAATAATTGTGGAGACACAGTGGTATTCTGATATAGCTGCTCAGTCTCTTCAAATAGTAGATCCAAACGACGCGAAGCACGTTGCAAACGAATATCATTTCGAACAATTCCAACATAATCACTCATTATCTGCTGCAACTCTTTCAAACTTTGCGTGATTAAAATCATTTCGCGGGGTTCGGTGGTCCCTTTTGCATTCCAATCAGGAATATCTTTTTGAAAATCGATGGCAGCGATTTTACTTTTTGCATGCATGAAACAACGATGCGCAAATACCATGGCTTCTAGAAGCGAGTTGCTCGCCAATCGGTTGGCGCCATGCACCCCCGTACTGGCACACTCACCACAAGCGTATAGATTAATGATTGAGGTGGCGCCCCATTCATTGGTTTTTATACCTCCGCAGCTATAATGCGCGGCCGGGGCAACAGGAATTTGTTGCTGGTGAATATTAATGCCTATGGAAAGACATTTTTGATAGATGTTTGGGAAATGCTCTTTGAATTTTTTTTCATCCAGGTGCCGGCAGTCTAACCACACATGCTCGGTTCCCGACTTTTTCATTTCAGCGTCAATGGCTCTAGCTACAATATCACGCGGAGCTAAATCTTTACGCGTATCATAATGACGCATAAAGTCATCGCCCTGATGATTGCGAAGAATACCACCTTCACCACGTACCGCTTCTGTAATTAAAAAAGCCTGTCCGCGCAAACCCGGTTCGTAAAGAGCCGTCGGATGAAACTGGATAAACTCCATATTTTCAATGCGGCCCTTTGCTCTGTATACCATTGCAATTCCATCGCCAGTTGCGATAGCGGGATTAGTAGTGGTACGATACACCTGCCCTACCCCTCCCGTAGCCAACACAGTGACGCGAGAGAGTATTTTTTCAATTGTATTCGTTTCGCTGTTCAGCACATATACGCCGTAACAAACAATATCGGGCGTCGATTTAGTAATCAAAAAACCTCTGTGATGTTGGGTAATCAGATCTACAACAAAACAATGTTTGATCAATTGAATATTTGAAAAAGACTCAATTGCTTGCAATAGCGCGCGCTCCATTTCCTGCCCTGTTACATCCTTGTGATGTAAGATACGGTGAGCAGAGTGTCCTCCCTCTTTCCCTCTCTTATACAGACCTTTGTCGTCTTTATCGAATTGTGCTCCCCATTCAATAATCTCATCCACACGGGCAGGTCCTTCTATTATTACTTTACGTACAATGTCTTCATTACAAAGCCCATCCCCAGCGATTAGTGTGTCTTCAATATGTTTTTCGAAACTATCTGTAGCTGTATCGCTTACCACAGCAATACCACCTTGCGCATATTTTGTATTAGTCTCATCTGCAGAAGCTTTAGTAATGATTAAAATTTTCCGATCCGGAAACTCCTGTGCGCATTTAATTGCAAAACTGAGCCCTGCAATTCCTGAACCAATCACTAAAAAATCTGTCTGCTGCATAACACATTAAAAAAGTGAATGACGCGATTGTTGCCGCTGGATGTACTGTAAGGCGCCTGTCGTTAAAAAAAACTGCGCTAGTCCATACGTAATCATAATAACCAATCCGGATTCCGGAAAGGGGCTGCTAAATTTATTAATAGCCAGTGCCGAATCCGAAGCCACAAATAAAAGTGCCCCCAACATAAACAATCTACCTGAGCGCACTGCAGGCATATAGAGCATATGAAGCGCTAATAATAGCATCGTGCTAATGATAGCACCGTAAATAACAACTGGAGTTTTTAATGTCCCTAATTGCGGCCCAAGCCAACTGATCAAAACGGAATAATAAATCAACACGGGAAAAAACAACAACCAGCTAAACTTGATTTTTTCTTTATGCATGACACGAAAAAAGAAAAAACTATACAACAACTGGGCTAGTAAAAATGCACCCAGCCCGTATAGGAAAAATCGAGGCGCCACCACCGCGTTCATTAATAAAATATCGCCACACCACGAAAAAAATTGAGCAGCGATAAAAATAGTAATGAGTCGGTTCTTGATCCCTCGGGTCTGTTCCCACATTAAAAATCCCAAAATGACCATTAGATGAGGCTTAGTGAGACGAGCCAACACCTCACTTTCTATCCCAATACCAATGAGGTGTGCAAGTAGCACGATACTATAAAGTGTGACCCAGATTTTTTTATTCATCTTAATTTTTTTCAACCCAAACACCATTCTCCTTTAAGAGATTGATGAGCTCATCTACGGCCACTGCACTATCCACATTACGCTTGACAACCTCTTTACTCTTGTACAAGGTAATCTTTCCGGGGCCACTTCCCACATAACCAAAATCAGCGTCGGCCATTTCACCAGGGCCATTTACAATGCACCCCATTATTGCGATTTTAACTCCTTTCAAATGATGTGTGACTGAACGAATACGAGCCGTGGTTTCTTGCAAATCAAATAAGGTACGTCCACAACTTGGACAACTGATATATTCAGTTTTAGAAATACGAGTCCGTGTTGCTTGTAAAATACTAAATGCGGTGTTGTTGGTAAATTGATGCTGATCTTTTACAGGTAAGTAGGTTCTTCCTTTCACCTGAATAGTATCCACCTTAGCCTTTGACTGATAACCCAAGCAAATTCCATCTCCAAAACCATCTAATAATAATGCGCCGGTCTCTGTTGCAAAATGAATAAGATGTTCATCAGGGTTCTGTCCGTTACTATCTGTCATCAAAATAACAGGATTATTAATTTGACGCGTTCCTAATTCAACAAAAAGACGTCGCACAGACTGCATCGCATTACGATTAGAACTACTTAAACCTAGAACAACAGTTGGATCATTTGCTACCGCATCCAA
>JBILMC010000054.1:0-7512 GCA_044375755.1 Chitinophagaceae bacterium | reverse complement strand
AACAGATTAGGCATCATCCGCGGATGGGAGTCTAACTGGTACGGCAACAGAAAAGACTTTGCCGGTAAACTGATTGAAGATCACAAAATCAGAACCTATCTTAATGCGCGTATTAACAAAGGTGGAATTTCCAAAATTGTTATTGAGCGTACATTAGGTAAACTGATTGTCACCATTCATACTTCTAAGCCTGGAATCATCATTGGTAAAGGGGGTGGCGAAGTTGATCGCATCAAGGAAGAATTAAAGAAGCTGACCAGCAATGAAGATGTACAGATCAACATTTTGGAGATCCGTCGTCCTGAGTTGGATGCAATGATTGTAGGCGATACGATTGCTCGTCAAATTGAAAATCGTATCAACTTTAAGCGTGCTACCAAAATGGCCATTGCTTCTGCACTTCGTATGGGTGCTGAAGGAGTGAAAATTAAATTGAGTGGACGTTTAGCCGGGGCGGAGATTGCACGTAGCGAAGAATTCAAGCAAGGTCGTGTTCCTCTTCATACATTCCGTATGGACATTGATTATGCAAACGTATTTGCACAAACGGTATACGGTAAAATTGGAATTAAAGTATGGATCTGTAAAGGTGAAGTATTAGCCAAGCGTGATCTCAATCCAAACTTTATAGGTGGAAAGAGCGAGTTAAGTGATCGCCGTGGTGGTCGTGAAGAAGGTCGCGGAGGTGAGCGTCGTGATGACAGAAGAGGTGGCGGAGAGCGTCGTGGTGGAGGTCGTGAGCGTCGTAGCTAATCAAACAAAATATTCATTAAGAAACTAGAAATAGAAAGTCATGTTACAACCAAAAAGAACCAAGCATCGTAAAATGCAAAAGGGCCGTATGAAAGGCGATGCCAAGCGCGGCACTACAATCGCTTTTGGTTCCTATGCATTGAAGGCATTGGATCAACATTGGATTACCGATCGCCAGATCGAAGCGGCTCGTCAGGCATTGACCCGTGAGATGAAGCGTGAGGGAAATGTGTGGATTCGAATTTTCCCTGACAAGCCAATTACTCGTAAGCCTGCCGAAGTGAGGATGGGTAAGGGTAAAGGTAACCTGGAATTCTGGGCGGCTGTGGTAAAGCCCGGACGTATCCTTTTTGAAGTAGATGGTGTGAGTGAATCAGTAGCACGTGCTTCTTTGTCACTAGCAGCCGGAAAACTTCCTATCAAAACAAAATTCATTGTGCGCCGTGACCTTGTCACTGCCTAAACACTAAACATTAAGCACGATGTCAAAGAAAACTGAATTTGCAAAGACACTGCAGGGAATGAATGAGCAGGATTTGCGCGCCCGTTTAGCTGATGACCAGCAACGTTTGAAGAAGATGGAATTTGCACATGCGATTTCCCCCTTGGAAAATCCAATGTCTATTCGCAGTCTGCGCCGTGATATTGCCCGTTTAAAAACTGCTATTAAATCAAAGCAACAGCAAGCCTGATAAATAACCCCACATGGAAGCAAGAAATTTAAGAAAGACCAGGATCGGCGTTGTTACCAGCAACAAAATGGAAAAGACCATTACCGTTGCGGTGGAGCGTAAGGTGAAGCACCCGATTTATGGAAAGTTTGTAAAAAAGACAACCAAGTTCCATGCGCATGATGACAAAAATGAATGCAGCATTGGAGATGTGGTTAAGATCATGGAAACCCGTCCGCTTAGCAAAACAAAGCGCTGGCGTTTGGTGGAAGTGGTAGAAAAAGTGAAGTAATCTTTTCAAGTAGAACAATCGTAAAAAAATAGTTGTATGATACAGCAAGAAAGCCGGTTAAATGTTGCGGATAACAGTGGTGCCAAAGAGGTGCTTTGTATCCGCGTACTTGGCAACAGCGGACAACGCTATGCCAAGATCGGCGATAAAATCGTGGTAACCGTAAAGGATGCATTGCCATCTGGCGGTATTAAAAAGGGTACCGTTGCAAAAGCAGTTATCGTTCGCACCACTAACAAGTTGCGTCGTAAGGACGGGTCTTACATCCGTTTTGATGACAATGCAGTGGTTATTTTGAACCAGTCAGACGAACCACGTGGAACCCGCATATTTGGACCTGTTGCCCGTGAATTACGTGACAAGGGTTATATGAAAATTATTTCACTGGCCCCAGAAGTTCTTTAATTCGGGGTAAACTATAATGAAGCAAATCATGAAAACAAGATTCAAGGCCAAGTACAACATTCGTAAAGGAGATACAGTTGTTGTCATCGCTGGTGATGATAAAGATCTTACGAAGCCACGTACGGTACGCGAAGTATTGGTTGAAGCCGGAAAGGTGATTGTGGAAGGGGTAAATATTATTACCAAGCACACAAAGCCAACCGCACAAAACACAAAAGGTGGTATCGTGAAAAAAGAAGCTCCCATTCATATCAGCAATGTGATGTTGTGGGACGCAAAAGCAAAAGCACCTGCTCGTGTTAAGCGCGATCGCGTCAATGGTAAAACAGTTAGAACCTCTAAAAAATCAGGAGAAACCTTATGAGCACGAAGGCCTATAAACCCCGTTTAGCAACCAAATACAAGAACGACGTTGTTCCTGCATTGGTTAAAAAATTCAGCTACGAGACTGTAATGCAGGCTCCACGCTTGGAAAAAATTTGTGTCAATCGTGGTATCAACGGTGCAGTGTCTGACAAGAAAACTGTAGAGATTGCTGTAGAGGAGTTGACAACTATCACAGGACAAAAAGCCGTTCCTACTATGTCTAAAAAAGACATTTCGAATTTTAAGCTTCGTAAAGGAATGCCCATTGGAGCCAAGGTTACACTTCGTGGTGAAAAAATGTACGAGTTCATGGATCGTTTGATCTCTGTTGCATTACCACGTGTACGTGATTTCAAAGGAATCAATGATAAATCTTTTGATGGTCGCGGTAACTACACACTCGGTGTAACAGAGCAAATCATTTTCCCTGAAATCGACATCGACAAAGTGAGTAAGATCACAGGTATGGATATCACATTCGTAACTACTGCTAACAGCGATGAAGAAGCTTACGAATTGCTCAAGGAGATGGGAATGCCTTTCAAAAACGCAAAGAATAATTAATTAAAATAACAACAAACACATGGCAAAAACTTCCGTAAAAGCCAGACAGCGCAAGCGTGAAAGAATGGTGGATCACTATGCCGCCAAGCGCGAAGAGCTGAAAAAAGCCGGTGACTGGAAAGCATTGGATGAACTACCTCGTAATGGTTCAAAAGTTCGTCTCAAAAATCGTTGTCAGTTAACAGGCCGTCCCAAAGGATATGTGCGCTACTTTGGAATTTCCAGGGTTGCACTTCGTGATATGGCCCTTAACGGCAAAATACCCGGACTTAAAAAAGCAAGCTGGTAATTTTTAAAAAAACGAATTATGGTAACAGATCCTATAGCAGATTTTTTAACCCGTATCCGTAACGCGCAAATGGCGGGTCATCGGGTAGTGGATATTCCTGCATCCAATCTTAAAAAACGGATGACAGAGATTCTATATAATCAAGGGTATATCCTCAAGTACAAATTTGAAGATGACAGCAAGCAGGGTGTCATTAAGATCGCCTTAAAGTATGATCCTGCTACTAAGCAACCAGCGATTCAAAGCATGGAGCGTATTAGCCGTCCTGGTCTTCGTCAGTACGCTAAGCCAGCGGAGTTTCGCCGTGTGAAAAATGGTTTGGGCTTAGCCATCTTGTCAACTTCCAAGGGAGTGATGACCGATAAAGAAGCGAAGGCGCAAAATGTGGGTGGTGAAGTATTGTGTTATATCTATTAATTAAATGAATTTACCGGTACATTAAGCCGATACTATACTAGGCTGACCGGCCGGAAACTTAAACTTATAAACTATGTCTCGTATAGGTAAAAAACCAGTAGAAATTCCAAGTGGCGTCACCGTTACAGTTGGAAAGGATAACGTGGTAGCTGTAAAAGGTCCCAAAGGTGAATTAAAGCAGGACATCGATCGTGATATCACAATCGAAGTAAAAGACAACCAAATTGTATTGGGTCGTCCTACTAATCAAATTCGTCACCGCGCGTTGCATGGTCTATATCGTGCATTGCTTGCTAACCTCATTAAAGGTGTAACTACAGGTTATGAAAGACAACTCGAGTTAATCGGGGTTGGTTTCAAAGCAGCAAACACAGGTAATGTGTTGGATTTGGCATTGGGATATTCTCACAATATCATCTTTGAAGTTCCTAAGGAATTAAAAGTGGCTACTGCACAGGAAAAAGGACAAAATCCAATCATTACTTTGCAGGGAATCGACAAACAATTGATTGGTCAGGTTGCTGCAAAATTGCGCAGTCTTCGTAAGCCTGAGCCTTACAAAGGAAAGGGTGTGCGTTATGTTGGTGAAGTGGTACGTAAGAAAGCTGGTAAGGCTGCTGGTAAATAATTAATAGTCTTTAAAAAAGTATAAGAGATGACTCCTCAATTCAAAACTAAAAGAAGACAGAATATCCGTTATCGGATTCGTCGTAAGATCAGCGGTATTGCTGGTAAACCACGTTTGTCTGTTTACAGAAGCAACGCTGATATTTATGCTCAATTGATCGATGACAATTCAGGTCAAACCCTAGCGGCAGCTTCTTCTCGCGATAAAGACATTGCTGCTCAAAAAGGAACTAAGTCCGAGAAAAGTAAACTGGTTGGTGCTGCTATCGCACGTAAAGCGAGTGCACTTGGCATCACTACTGTTACTTTCGATAGAGGTGGCTATTTGTATCACGGTCGTGTAAAGTCAGTTGCTGATGGCGCACGTGAAGCAGGGCTGCAGTTCTAAATCAATTAAACATTTCAAAAAACGCATACATGTCAAAGCTCAATTTGAACAGAGTAAAAGCCGGAGACCTGGAATTAAAAGATAAGGTAGTGGCCATCAATCGTGTTGTTAAAACAACCAAAGGTGGTCGTGCTTTTAGTTTTTCTGCCCTTGTGGTAGTTGGAAACGGAAGTGGAGTAGTGGGTCACGGTCTTGGTAAAGCCAAAGAAGTACAAGAGGCAATCACTAAAGGAATAGAGGATGCAAAAAAGAATCTGATCAAAGTTCCTATCATGAAAGGTACTGTCCCTCATGACCAATTAGCCAAGGAAGGTGCTGCTAAAGTCTTGATTAAGCCAGCGGCACATGGTACAGGAGTGATTGCAGGAGGTTCTATGCGTGCCGTTTTGGAAAGCGCTGGTGTAACAGACGTATTGGCTAAGTCATTAGGATCTGCTAATCCACATAATGTGGTGAAGGCTACGTTCAAAGCATTGGCTTTGTTGCGTGAACCAGTTCAAGTTGCAAAAACCCGTACGCTTGGTTTGAAAAAAGTTTTTAACGGTTAAAAGAATTGACCATGAAAAAGATAAAAGTAACACTTGTAAAAAGCCCTATCGACAGGCCAGAGCGTCAAAAGTTGACTTTGCAGGCATTGGGTTTGAACAAGACAAATTCATCACGTGAGTTGGAAGCGACACCTCAGGTTTTGGGGATGGTTCGTAAAGTCAACCATTTGTTGAAAATTGAAGATGCTAAGTAATTGAGAGGATTTTACCTCTTTATTTTTAATGCGAGCCCCGTCAAAAATGCTTTCGGGGCGATGAGTAAATAATAAAAGCCATGAAACTACATCACTTAAAGCCCGCAAAAGGCGCAGTTCACAAGACAAAACGTATTGGACGCGGAGACGGCTCCGGTCATGGTGGTACATCCACAAAAGGTACAAAGGGTGCGCAAAGCCGTACCGGTTTTAAAAACAAAATGGCACATGAGGGTGGTCAGATGCCTATCCAGCGTCGTATCCCCAAACGTGGATTTAAGAATCCTCATCGTGTTTCTTACACAGTTTTCAATCTGGGTCAAATCGAGCAATTGGCAGCTAAGTACAACCTCACTGAATTTACCCTTGAGAATCTCTACATCAATGGTCTGATTAGTCAGAATGATCGGGTGAAAGTACTCGGTAATGGAGAAATTAAAGGCAAGTACAGTTTCCGTGTAAACGCCATCAGTGAAAAAGCTAAGTCTGCCATTGAAGCAGCTGGCGGTACTGTCGAAATCGTTGCTTAAATTTAGACGTTCTAAATCAGTAATTAACCGTGAAGAAATTTTTTCAAACGCTTCGCAACATCTGGAGCATCGAAGAACTACGTGATAAGATCCTTTTCACGTTGCTAATGATCACGATCTACCGGATTGGTGCTTATATCGCTTTACCTGGAATCGATCCAGTGAAGCTTGCATCTTCTGCAGAAAATAGTACTGGAATTCTAGGTTTGATTGATGCCTTCTCTGGAGGCGCCTTCAATCAAGCTTCTATTTTTGCATTAGGTATCATGCCTTATATTTCTGCTTCTATTTTTGTACAGTTATTGACTGTATTGGTTCCCCGTTTCCAAAAAATGCAGAAAGAGGGAGAGAGTGGACGTAAAAAAATTAACCAATACACAAGATATCTCACCGTGTTGGTTACATTGTTACAAGCTTCTGCGTACGTAACTTATCTGCAAGGTCTCACTGCACAAAGTGGCGGAATCATTCCTTCATTTGCACCTTACTTCTGGCTTTCTACTGTAGTGGTATTGACGGCTGGAACGTTATTTGTAATGTGGATGGGCGAAAAGATTACAGATAAAGGGTTGGGGAATGGTACCTCTTTGATCATCATGATTGGAATTCTTGCCCGTTTGCCACAATCTTTCTTACAAGAGTTGAGTGCGAAATCAGTTCGTAACGGTCAAATATTATTATTCATCATTGAGGTGGCTGTATTGATCGCCATTATCATGGGATGTATTTTGCTTGTGCAAGGTGTAAGAAAAGTTCCCGTGAATTATGCAAAGCAAATCGTAGGTAATCGCCAATTGGGTGGGGCTCGTCAGTTTTTGCCAATTAAAGTGAATAGTGCAGGTGTAATGCCTATCATTTTTGCGCAGGCAATTATTTTTATCCCTACCATTTTTGCGAATTACAATACACAGGCCAATGATTTTTTACGTGCGATCACCGATCAAACGAATATCTGGCATATGGTTTTATATTCAGTTGTGGTAATTGGATTCACCTTTCTTTACACTGCATTGATCTTTAATCCAAAGCAGATTGCTGATAATTTAAAGCAGAATAACGGATTTATTCCAGGTGTAAAGCCTGGTCAGCCTACCGCTGATTATATTGGGGCCATCATGGATCGTATTACGCTTCCAGGCGCATTGTTGCTGGCTTTAGTTGGTATCTTACCAGGTATTGCAGAGCGTTTAGGAGTTACACAGCAATTTTCAACTTTTTTTGGAGGAACCTCTTTGTTGATTATGGTTGGTGTTATTTTAGACACTTTGCAGCAAATTGAAACGCAGTTATTGATGCGTCAGTATGACGGTCTGATGAAGAGTGGCCGCATTCAGGGACGTCAGGTTAGTGCTCCTGCTGATATGTAAAATTTTGTTTTGTGAAATTGAAACCCGGCTGATTCATCGGCCGGGTTTATTTTTTTATTAGATATTTGCTTCATGATTTTAAAGACAGCTGAGGAAGTTGA
>JBILMC010000053.1:0-7546 GCA_044375755.1 Chitinophagaceae bacterium | reverse complement strand
TGGGAGCTCACCAATTCCCATTTGGCAAATTTGCCATGCCTTTTACGGGTGACACTAACCATCCGATCGCCACGCTTCACTTTGAACACCTCTGCCTTCGAGCCCACCACCTCCTCATCGATACCGGCCAACTGGCAGACCTTCTTGATGTAATCGTTGTATTTATCATTTGATATAGCCCTGGGGAACTCTCCTCCATTCGCCTCGATAATTTTCATCACAGCCGGATGTAGTGGCAGACTTACAGGCGTTTTAGTCTTCTCCTGAATAAAGTCGAGATAAGGTACTTCATCGATACAACGGATATTCTTGACCGAGTTCCGTTTCAAGTCAGACACACGCTGTGCGGTATAGCAACTTATGATGAGTGAATTGCGGGCATTGCGCAGGTAATCGTGCGGCAGCTTGACAGACTCAATTTTCTTGATCTCTTTTTCTGTCAGATAGATCGGAGGCAATTCCTTGTTCTTAACACGGATGGCCTTCAACTGATAGCTGACCTCTACCCCATTCTGCTGAGCATGGTAACAGACGGTCTTGATAAACTTGATGGATCGGTTCACAGTACCCAGGCTGTACTTCTCGGATTGGATCAGGTAGCGATGATAATCCTTGTGAAAGGCCATGTCCACATCCTTGATCTGATACTTGCGACCCATATACCGTTCGAATCGTTCGATGCGGGCCCGGTTGGGGGCGATCTTCTCGTAGAGCTCATCGGATATCACCCCTTCCTGGTCACGTGCATAGAGATCGAAGTACTCCAGCAGGCCAGTGGGCGTCTCTTGGGCCTCTACGGTCTCTTTATGCAGCAGATCGCGCAGCCAGTCGGAGTTGATAGGCACCTTACCCTCCGAGTCGTTATAATGACCCAGAATCATGCTCCTGAGATCGGCCAGTGATTTGCTCAGCCGACGGAGCTCTTCACTACGGGTATGTTTGGGGGTACCTTTCTTGGGACTCCAGTCTTCGGAGTCAACTACGAGCTTGGTTTTTGCCTTAGCATCTACCCGCCTTCCGTCTCGCATACGGACGTATATCACTGCGGGATTCTCTTTGGATTGGATATAAAAATGGATCGAGGCCATATCCAAAGGTAGTTTTTATCAATGAAAAAGTTAGTCCACCGTTAGTCCACCGATTCATTATTTGTATTCATTTTTCTTGTAGTATTTTTGTTTTTTCTTGTTGTTATTTTTTAAGATAATATACTGATATTTAATGTTTTATGATACTTTTTTTGATTGATTTTCAAGCGATTAGGTTTCTCCAATGAAAAGGGTAGGTTACAATCCCTCAGTCTCCGCAACTTGCTATTTAATCTACCCTTAATAGCAATGAAATAAAGGCAACCTAGAATAATCTTAGTCCACCGTTAGTCCACCATTTAACTTTACAATTGTGAATGATCTTAAGCACATAGTGGTATTGTTTGATGCCGACTGCACCGTTTGTAATCGTGCTATTCGATTTATTGCTTTAAGAGATAAAAAGAAAATATTTCAATTTGCTCCACTTCAGTCCTCAAAAGGAATTGAACTTTTAAAAGACTTTTCAATCAATTCCACTCAAATAAATTCCTTAGTTGTGCTAGATGGAAAAAAAATATTTACGCATTCAACAGCTGTTTTACAAATCTGCAGAAATCTTAGTAGTGGATGGAAATTTCTTTACATTGGCGTTATACTTCCAAGAATAATAAGGGACAAGTTATACACTTTTATAGCTGAACGACGTCATACCATTTTTAGCAATAAAGTAAGCTGCGAGACTATTCTACCTGCAGTACAAGAAAGATTATTACGATAAATCGAAAGTGCTAATTTTCTTTATTGTCACTTGTTATATTTTTTGAACTAACACCTTTTCGCGTTAAATCAAAAAAATAACCGAGCACAAAAAAATCTCTTCCAATTTCATCATTAATCCGATAATCAAACTGATGTAGATAACCAAGCTGGATAGTTGATATAGCAGAGAGTTTATAACTGATGCCAGCCTGGATTCGATTCCTCTCAAAATAAGGCTCTTTATCAGAAAAAAATAGTTCGTTATTCAGGCTAAACTGAAAAGGCTTTTCTGATTTATTATTAAAAGCAAATGGATAATTAATACCCAGCCGATACCGCACTCGGTTCCTGTAACCATTACTCGTCCACCTCATTTCCACTCGATATCGTTGCTCCACCTTTAAGCTACCTAATTGCTGGAATAAAGTAATCTGTGGCCACACCCTAAACTCGTCATTATTCTTAGGAGTAATAAAATCACCTCCCTCTCTATATGTTTGATAACTCCCTAAGCCTAGTGAGAATTGTAATGCTTTAGTAACCCTATAATGAACTCCACCTTTAAACTCGTAGTAATGGAAATGATCATAAAATCGTAAGGAGCGAAGTTGGCCCTCTCCAAAAAAGCCCAATTGGCTAGTATGATTATATTTTACACCAAGAATATTCCAACTACCTAAGCTAGCATACTGTCCAAATATATAGCTATTGTAAAAAATAAATAGAGTAAAAAAAACCGCATATCGTACATACATCTCGTGAAATTAAAAAAAAGGGGAGCAAATGCTCCCCTTGTAATGATATTCCTAAAATAAGATTAGTTATTACGAACCATCAGGGGATTTAACTGAAGCTCTGATGCAGGAATAGGCCATACATAGCTCAAAGAACTACTAGGTACTGAACTTACAGAAGCTTTACCAGGAAAATCAATTACCTGACGCATAATGTCAAGTGAACGGAATCCTTCACCTAATAATTCAATTCGACGCTCCGTTAAGATAGCATTGATCAAATCATTTTTAGTGGCTGGGTTCCAGCTTACACTTGCATCTGCTCTGTTACGTACGGAATTTAAAAGTGCCAATGCACGTGTATCTACAGTTGTACCTGTAGCCTGACGAGCTAATGCCTCAGCAAGATTCAATAATACTTCTGCATAACGAATCACCGGAACATAGTTGTTGAGGTCATCATTAAACTTAGTCCATCTTGCAGGAGTTGTTCCAACAGAAGGTGTAAGGAAATTAGTACGGCGCGTATCTGTAGCAGGGAAACTAGTACTTCCCAAAATACCACTTGCATTTAATCCAAATTCATTGGTCCAGTATCCACCCAAACCATTTTGTGTACCTGGAGAATTTGTATTGCTCATTGGCATACTAAAGACGTTCTCTGTGCTGGTATAAGGAGAACGGAAAGGAGCTAATGCAGAAGTAGCAAGACGATGAGTGATGTTAGATGGTGACTGGAATGGAGCACTGGTAGAAACTATCTTGTTCCCCTCAGTGATCACATCAGCCCAACGATTCATATGCATGTAAACACGCATCTTCATTGCAATGGCAGCGTTCTTATGTGCACGGACAACGTTGCTGTCTCCTGCTGCAGCACCATAAGTTGCAGGAAGATTAGTTTCTGCATAATTCAAGTCCTCAAGAATTTGATTAAAAACCTGAGCTTGTGTAGAACGCGCTAATGAAGCTCCTGCAGAGCTTTTGTTAGCAGATAAGCGTAGGGGCACGCTCAAGCTTGCACCATTATCAGCATTAAAGGGTCTGCGTGCATACAGACTTTGTAAATAGAAATATGAAAGGGCCCTAGCAAATCTTACTTCAGCCTTGTACTGATTAGCAAGAGTAGCTGGAATTACGCTAGGATTTGCATCAATGCCCTCAAGTACTACGTTAGCACGATTGATAGCCGCGTAGCCTGCCGCCCAGTAATTTTCTACTTGGTTGTCACCTTCGGTGATAGAAAAGTTCCATACACCAAAAGCAGTTACACCGTTTGTAGTAACGTTGATCCAGTCTTCACCGCGCACATCCTGGTAAATCATAGCACGGCCACCCAAAAATTGACCACTTTTAATGGCAGAGTACACACCAAACACCTGCTGCGAAATACGTTGCGGCGAGGAGAATGCAGTTGCATCTGACAATGAAGTTTGTGGTACTGGACTTAGATTTTCTTTTTTACAACCGGTACTGACCATTGCGGTTAGAGCGATGGCTAGCAATGATACGCGGTTGACATTATTTATCAATTTCATAGTCATTCGTTTTAATTTTTTAGAAACCTACGTTTATACCAAAAGTGAATGTGCGTGCCTGTCCTACAGTATTACGATCAACACCAGGAGTCAATGCGGTGTTACCATTTACAGAAATCTCAGGATCGATACCAGGATAAGCAGTGATAATGAATGGGTTCAGCACTTGAGTATAGACACGGATACTAGAAAGCTTGGCTTTTTCAACATATTTGGAAGGCAATGTATAACCAAGAGCAATTGTTCTAACGCGAAGAAAGTCCCCTTTGAAAAGGTTTTCATCAATCGGGAATGCAGAACCGTTAGAAATATTATCGCCATATACGATACGAGGAATATTGGTTACATCACCAGGCTTAGTCCAGCGATTTTTTACTTCTTGGAAGTTATTCCAGAAGCGCTGATCCAACATCCCTGCGCGCGATCCAAAATAAACATAGTTGCCTAAGCTATAAAACGCGTCGATAGTAAGGTCAATGCCTTTATAATAGAAATTGTTGGTGAAACCGCCATATGCTTTTGGTAATGCACTTCCAGCAATTACACCATCCGTAGCAATACCGATTGGTGAAGCAGTAGATCCATCAGCAAATTGATAACGTGTAGCAGTAGGACGCGCAAAGTTGAAGAATACTTTTTGTCCTGCTTTATTCAAAAATATACGCTGACCAGTTTGAGCATCTACACCGCCAGAACGTACCACAAAGAAAGAACCGATTGGCTGACCCACTACAGTGAGGTTTGTACGCTCAAGCTGCGTTGTACCAATCAACTCAGTTACACCAGGAGCAAGAGAAGTAACTTCGTTTTGTTGTGTTGTAATATTGAAGCTAGCATTCCATGAGAAATCTTTTTTCTCGATTATTCTACCATTTAAGGTAAACTCAAATCCTCTGTTAAACATACTAGCTGCATTCGCTTGAATAGAGTTTCCTGGAATTCCCATACTAGATGGTAAAGGACGGTCAATGATCAAATTAGATAAGTCAGTATTGTAGTAGCTGAGTTCACCAGTCAAACGATCATTCCATAATCCAAATTGAAAACCTACGTCAAACTTGGTACTTGTTTCCCAAGAAAGATCTTGGTTACCTGCTTGGCTAAAGAATAATGTTGGATAACCTAATCCATATTGGAAAGAACCGAATGTAGAAAGGCTGGCGAAGTTTCCAACAGCAGCAAGGTTACCAACCTGTCCGTAGCTTGCACGCAAACGAAGCAGGTTCACCACTTTCTTCATGCTTTGGAAAAATGACTCATCAGAAATGTTCCAACCTCCTGATACTCCAAAGAAGTTACCCCATTTCTTTCCTTCTGCAAAAGCAGAATAACCATCACGACGTCCCGTTAGAGCAAGGAAATAACGATTATTATAATTGTAGTTTACACGACTAAAGAAAGACAATAAATAGTTTTCTGTAAGTGCGTTACCCACTGGGTTGTTGTTGATGGTATAGCTTCCTTGGAATTCATTATAGAATTCATCAGTTAAA
Source organism: Chitinophagaceae bacterium (assembly GCA_044375755.1). Lineage (GTDB taxonomy): Bacteria > Bacteroidota > Bacteroidia > Chitinophagales > Chitinophagaceae > JJ008. The sequence continues at coordinate 1,991 of JBILMC010000053.1, read as the reverse complement.
CCACTACGAGAAGCTCCCCAACGATCTACGATTGTCTTTTGTTCTTCAGAACCCACAGTAACATTCAGATTATGTTTATTTCTGATTGTCTTGTTGTAGGTTAAGAAGTTTTGAAAGTTTGAAATTTCATAACGGCCAGTGATATTAAAAGCGTTTCCATCATCTGTGGTGGTGGAAGGTGATCCAATACCATCACCATGTAACGCATTATAGAAGGTTCTATCTTCTGTACGCTGAAAGTTAACACCATACTGAGTACGGAAACTCAAACCAGGTGCAAGTTTCAAATCAGCAAAAACACTAGATTGAAACTGGTCAACTAATGAAGTGATTCGATTAAGGTCACGCAACAAGGTTGGATTCACTAAACCAGTTTGCACCAGGTTTCGGCCCAATCCTAATGAGTTAAATGAGTTACGCTGTGTGGGATTATCGATACCACGAATGTTATAGCGTCCATCTGCCAAATAGGGTGACAAGTTAGGCGCAGTTAAAAAAGCCAAACGTGCAACACCTGCAGTATTGAAAGGAGTTCCAGGTAGCGATCCGGTACTTGGAGATCCAGTTTCAACACGGCTAAAGTTTAGGTTACTTCCCACACTGAGCCAGTTATTAACTTTTTGATCCAAATTCATGCGCATCTGCATCCTTTCATAGGTATTGGTTTGAAGCATACCTTCTTGATTGGTGTAGTTTGCGCTAAAGAAATAACGTGTTCCCGCATTTGCACCTGATACACTTAAGTTATGATTTTGCTGAAACCCTGTTTGATACACTTCATCATTCCAACGGGTATCAACAATGTTACCATTGATAGTGTCCATAAAGAAAAGTGGAGAACCTGCTGTATGTCCTGTAAACACCGGTGCGTTTAAATTACGAACAGCCTCATTTTTGATATCGACATAATCTTGCGCTCTTAGCACATCATACAAACGATAGGGATTAGTCCATCCAACCCAGGTATCATAATTAACCTTGGCTTTTCCAGACTTACCTTTTTTAGTTGTAATCAACATCACCCCATTGGCAGCACGGCTACCATAGATAGCTGCTGCTGCAGCATCTTTTAAAACCTGGATATCTTCAATATCTGCAGGATTCAAATTACCAAGTGCATTGTTAGCACTTAAGTTGGTACTAATGTCCCCAGTAAAAGCTGGAACACCATCAATAAGCACAAGAGGGAATGAAGAACCCTGAATGGAATTAACTCCACGGATACGAACAACAGGAGGGTTTCCTAGTACCCCGTTAGGCAATGTTACATTCAAACCAGCTGCTTTACCACTAAGTGCCTGTTCAAATGTCTGAACAGGAACATTCTTGATTTTGTCAGCAGTGATTGTAGAAATAGAAGAAGTGACATCGCGGCGACGTTGCGTACCAAAACCTACCACCACTACTTCTTGCATGGCCTTTTCTTCATTCAACAGCTTTACTGATAAAACAGTACGGCTGTCAAGTGATACTTCTCGAGTGCTGTAGTTAATAGAAGAGAAGACCAGTGTTTTGGCTTGCGCCGAAACTGTTAATTGGAATGTACCGTCTTCCTTGGTAGAAGTACCAGACAGCATTCCTTTTACAACTACAGAAACACCAGAGAGTGGTGTTCCCGTACTTTCATCAATTACCTTTCCGGTAATCACTCTGTCTTGAGCAAACAAAACAGTACTGCCAACTAAGAGGGCAGCGAGCAAACTCATCAGTTTTCTCATATGGATAAATTTGGTTTCAAAAAAAATCTAGCGTCCTAAATTATTCCGAGTCAAACAAATGTTAGTATCGAAATCAGGAAAAAATTATTAAAAAGTAATAATGTTTAATTTATAAAATATCAAATAGTGATTCTTTTAAACAATTTCAAAATAGCAGGTAACCGTAAAATCAATACTTCTTTTGCAACTGAGCAATGATTTTTTCAGTTCTTTTTAATGCATTCTTTGATCGTTGAATGACAAACGCATCCATAACACGCTTTTCTTGCAAGA
>JBILMC010000052.1:0-7555 GCA_044375755.1 Chitinophagaceae bacterium | reverse complement strand
TTAAGAAGGGTACCCGTACTAACTGCAGTAGGTTTTTGCTCATTGGCGCGTATCAATAACCAGTCTCCTACCCATGTACCGGGTATAACTATAAAAAGATACTTGAGAAAATAAAACTTATATGCCCAATCAAACGAATAGCCAACAATTTCTTTGAAATAAAAAAATTGCTTTACTCCATTTTCACTCGGCTCTCTTGCAGATAAAATAATAGCAGCCACAGCTATTAATAAAAGCCCTCTTACAATTGGGCGATTGATTGTAAAAACATAAATAATTCCTGCGAATACTGCCATGTTAGCCAACACAACGATGATAATATCACTTCTATAAAAATCAAACCCTTTTCCATCGCTAAATGGAAGCTTCACCAAAAGAACAATGCCTATAAAATAAGAAGTAGCTTTTAATAGGCGCCATACGAGTGTAGACTGTTTACCCTTAGCATCATAAAACTGACCAAATAATAATAGAAATCCAAAGACTGAAAGAAGGTGATCAATGATAGAGGGATGCTCACTAATTACCCATGCTTTGCAATGCTGAAAAAACAAGGCAAAAAATAGAAGTTGAAAAAATCTTCTTCCTGCAATTCCACATAACTGTAATTTGGAGAAGCCTTTCTTCATATTCGCAGATACAGAAAAAGAAATGGCAGCTCCCATACAAAACAAAAAAAGAGGAAACACCAAGTCAACCCAGGTTATTCCGGGTAGTGCAGGATTGAATTGATGCAATGGCGGAGGCACTTGGGCATGATACATCCACGCAGGCAAAATATCACCAAATGCAATACTTCCAGATAATACCATCCCAAAGATGGCAATTCCACGTAACGCATCTACCGCTTCTACGCGAGAGGATTTCAATGCTTGATTCATGGCTTTACTATTAATTTGAAATTAAATAAAAAAGGGGTACACTCGAGTTGTACCCCTTTTCTTATAATCAAACCATACTTATTGCCAACCTGGATTTTGAAGTATGTTTTTGTTCTTGTCGATTTCACCCTGTGGAATAGGCCAAAGCTTATACTTGGCATTCGTATTAACGCGCGTTTGTGCGCGGGTCTTCAAACGCTTTGTAATACTTGCAGCAGAATAAACTGGCAAACCATTGGCATTAAATGTAGGTGTTTCTGCAGGATCAGCAGGATTCAGCGAAACTCCTACTACAGGCATTGTGTTTGCTGTTGTATAGAGATCCCAGCGACGAAGGTCGATTAAACGAAGCCCCTCTCCTGCAAACTCTACCGCACGCTCTCTACGAACTAATTCTCTCAATTCAGCAGCAGAACCACCCGTTACAGCTAGCTGACCCGCACGACCACGAACGGCATTGATTGCAGAAAGTACAGTTGCATCTGTTTCGCCTAACTCAATTTTTGCTTCCGCATAGGTTAATAATATTTCAGCATATCGCATGTTAATATAACCCGTCTTGGTCTCCCAAGAGTACTGCGTAGAGTCAACATATTTTCTCCAAACATAACCTACTCCCCCACTTGAACCGGTTGCTCCTGCAAACCATGGAGAAGCCAAAAATCCAATCCAATCAATATTGCTAGAGAGGTTGTCATACACACCTGTATTCCAGTTAAACTTGATACGGGTATTTGAATAAATATTGAAAATTGTTCTCTCCTTGGGTTGTACATAAGGCAAAGACGGGGCTTTAGCGGTCATGTGCACCATGGTATCCCCTTGCATATACAATGTCCAACGTAAACGGTTGTCTCTGTTTTGTGAAGGTGCAGCAGCGCTGTACACGGCAGACTGGTCAATACGCTTACCGTCACGGCCTTCAAATAGATCAACTAACTGCTGACTCGGAAAATGGCTGCTCTGAGAAGTTCCAACCTGACGAGGAATGGTCAATACACAAAGCCAGTTTTGTGGATCCAAGATGTCAGTAGGATAGGTTTGAACAAACATTAACTCACGATTTGTATTGGTACGTTGACCTGTCAACATGAATAAATCTGTGTAACGTGGGTTAAGACCGTAAGCATTAGAGGAAATAATTGATTGTGTAGCTGCTTTTGCTGTTGGATAATCTTTAATCAACATAGCTAAACGCGCCTTTAATCCTAATGCTACCCCTTTGTTAACACGACCATATTCTATTACTGGGGCAGCATTTGATGCATCAAAACCAGCAGCTGCTTCATCCAAATCTTTATAAAGGTCTGCAACCACAGTAGCAACGGGAGTACGGGCGATTGTCTCATACTCACTTGGATCAAGCGGCTTTCTAAAATACACTGGATCGCCAAACCATCCCATGATATGATAATAGCCCCATGCACGCAGAACGAGTGCCTCAGCACGAAGACGAGCATAACGAGCAGCGGAAACATTTCCTTGTCCCTTCGTCATTCCATCCAACATAATATTGGCACGTGTAATCAACTTATACGCCTGATTCCAAGCAGTACCCGGTAATGAATTACCAATCAAAAATGGACCGCCATCACCCATGGCCACCTGATCTTCTGCGTTTCCGGTTCTTTTAATTGCCAGATCCGTTGTTGATTCAATGGCAAATAATAATGGAGTGTTGTTTGGAAATTGCCAGAAACCAGCTGCATAAACTCCATTTAGAGCAAGGTTCATCTCCTCCTCTGTTTGCATGAAAGTGGCAGAAGAAGCGCTATCTAATGGCTGTCGATCCAAAAACTTATTACAGCCAGATAACACAACAACTGCTGCCATCAACAGTATTGAACTTATCTTTTTCATAATTAATAATTTAATTGATTAGAAGTTTATGTTTACACCTACAGTCATTGTCCTCATGAGCGGATAAAACTCTGCATTAGCATTGTTGATTTCAGGATCAAATCCATCCCATGCTTTTGTGAAAGTGAGCAGATTTTGTCCGCTAACATAAATTTTAGCTCCCGTAAGTGGCATTCCTGTCTTTTTGAACCAAGAAGCTGGGAAACGATAAGCAATGTTTACGTTCTTCAAACGGAAGTAAGAAGCATCACGAATCCATTGTGAGGATGCCACATAGTTGTTTCCGCCACTTCCTGAAGGAAGCAAACGAGGAAATCTTGCGTTTGGATTAGAAGGTGTCCAATAATCCTTGTGCATTTTTAAAAGAGAGGCCGCAAAATCTGAGCTTGCAAATGGCACAGCTCCTGTACCACTGTAATAGTTATTACGCAAACCTACCCCTTGACCAAAAATGCTGATATCTAAATTACCAATAGACAAATTCAAATTGAGACTGTATTCATAGCGAGGGAAATTATTGCCAATAAACGTGCGATCAAAGTTATCAACCTTTCCATCGGGCTTTCCGTCAGGACCACTGATGTCAGCATATTTTACATCCCCTGGCTTTGATCCTACAGTTGGATTAGAGCTCCATGCAGTACCAAATTGAACTGGAGAATTCTTAACATCATTAGAGTCGGCAAAATAACCGATAGCCTGGTATCCAAAGTAAGACCATAAAGCCTGCTCAGGAGCTGTTCTGATTGATCCACCATCTAAGAAAGGCACACCAGGCAACGTAAGTACTCTGTTGCGCACATCAGAAAGCATTGCAGTTACATCAATCTTAACTTTTGAAGAAAGTGCTTTTTTATAGTTGGCACTCAATTCCCATCCACGGTTTTCCATTGAACCTGCATTCACAAATGGTGCATTCAATCCCACATAATTAGGAATTGGGCGACTCAACAACATTTGTTCAACCTTACGACGATAGATTTCTGCAGTGAAAGTCAGGTTATTTTTTATAGTCAAATCCACCGCAATATTGGCCTGCTCGGATTGTTCCCAAGTAATGCTTGCATTTGGAGCGTCCAATAATGCATAACCCAATGTGTTAATGTTATTGAGGTAAGTATTGGTTCCATTGATAGGATTGGAATAGGTAGATGTACCAAAATTCACTGCAAAAGGATAAATCTCTGGCAAAGCCTGATTTCCTAATACACCCCAAGATCCTCTTAATTTACCAAATGTGATAACATTTGAAAGTCCGCTAAAGAAATTCTCTTTAGAGAAAATCCATCCAGCAGATGCAGAGGGGAAGAAGCCCCATTGCTTTTTAAGCTCCTGAGAAAAACGAGATGAACCATCATAACGTCCATTTACCTCTAAGAAATACTTATCGTCGTAATTATAATTTAAACGTGCGTAAAACCCTGCTAAGGCTGTTTCATATGCAGAACCGCCATTGTTCAGGTTTCCACTACCCAAACTCAGATAAGGCTGGTTAGGATTGAGGAATCCAGTTCGAGACGCGGAGATACCAGAATAGGTGAATTCCTCTGTTTGCGCACCACCCAACAATTTGATGGAGTTAGCACCAAATCTTTTAGACCAGGTTGCCTGTGCTAGGTAGGTTGTGCGAACATTCGTAGAATAAGATTCACCTAGGCTTGTTGTTCCAGGCCATACTCCAACTTTATCATAACCTAACGTGACCAAATTGGGTACATAAATGTCAACATTCTTCACAAATGTTTTTCCATTTGGAGTCCAAAATTCACGAGCCCAATAACCTTCGATCTCCAAATTATTTACCGGCTTATAGTTGAATCCAACTTTAGTCAGCATGGAGTTATTTTTTGAAACAGAAGTACCTGCAGCCTCTGCCATCGCAAGTGGATTTCTGTTGTTGGTTTGACCAGCTGTGCCATACAAACCAGGACCATATAAACCACCACCAACAGCAGGAAGACCAATCGCTTGTCGGATGATAAATTCAGGAGAGCCAGTTGAAGGAGCAATTGTTTTTGCACTGTTGATGTTCAATACACCATTGATACTAAGCTTTTCATTCAACTTAAAGTCGGGGTTGAATCGAATATCATATCGCTGATGGCTGTTATTCGGAATCAAACCCTGTTGATTCAAGTAGGTAACGGATGCAAAAATATTTGTATTATCTCCTGCTGAGTTAATGGTTACGTTATGGTTTTGCATTAAACCAGTGTTGCTTAACAACAAATTCAACCAATCCGTATCAATTACATCAAGATTGTTTGCAGGTGTGGTTTTGTATTTATCGATCAAAGCTTGCGTAAAAAGAAACGCGTTGGGATTACCTGTTCTGTTTTGCTCCGCCATATTACTTAATTCCATATGCTCCACTGCAGAAGTGCGCTCAGGAATAGCTGTAGCATCTTGTTTAGACAGAAAAGCATTGTAAGAAACTTGAACACCTTTTCCTTTTGCTCGTTTTGTTTTTACTAATACAACTCCATTTGCAGCACGCGCACCATAAATAGCAGTAGAAGCTGCATCTTTTAATATGGTGATACTCTCAATAGCATTGGGATCAATCATATCAAATCCAGAAACCACCCCATCCACCATGATCAGCGGACTTTGTCCTGCATAAATAGAGCCTAATCCTCTGATTCGGATGGAAGCGCCATCTGCTCCAGGACGACCCGACTGCTGTTGTACAGTTACACCTGGTGCTAAGCCTTGCAATAAATTACTAGCCGTCGCAACTTGTCTTTTAGTCAAATCCTCTTGCTTAAGTGTTACGACAGAACCAGTCAAAGTAGCCTTTCGTTGCTGGCCATAACCAACCACTACTACTTCTGACAATGTTGCATTAGAAGCCTCCATTTTGACTTGCAATGCATTGCCAGTTACAGCTAACTCCTTGCTAACAAGCCCCACGCTGCTAAAAACTAGCGTTTGGCCAGCGCTAGCAGCAATGCTGAACTCACCAACTGAGTTTGTAACTGCACCGGTAGACTTTCCTTTGATGCTTACGGAAACCCCCTCAATGGCATTTCCATTAGCATCAGTAACCTTGCCGGTAACTTTTGTTTGCTGTGCTTGCAAAAAGCCCCCCAAAAGAGCGAGCAGCGAGCACAACAGGATTGCTTTTCTCATAATCTTGAATTTTGATTTTAGTTTATGGTGATACATAGTTTCCAAAGTGGTTGATTTGAATTGAGTAGAATGGATTGATTATTTTGTCTATAATTACAGCTAGTTCTCTTTTTTTGATCAATCGGTCAGGATTAAAATCAGCTAAACCCCAAACTCCCCAATTGGTTCGAACAACTTGATCAAAGGACGTTGGTGGCACACCATTATAAGAGGGTAAGGTCGACTTAATATTTTTTTGTAAAAACTCAACCCAATATATAGAACTAGCAATAGAGAGACGCTCCTCTTTATTTATTTTATTTAATGAGCCCTCAACAAAAAAAGACAGTGTTTTTCCTGAAGAATTTTGAAATTGTAATGATAGCAGATCTTGAATAAACTGGTGTGTAAGAAGCGTTGAGTCTGGCTCAAACCAAGTTCGATTTGCCCAGGCATTAGGCTGCCCCTTTCCACGTAAGAATCCTGTTGCGCCAATACGTTGAATAGAAAAAAAATCTTTGTCGGATGGGGTCACATCTGCATAGGGCAGTAGATACGCTTTCTGGGATAATAAAGCAGATTGTACATCACGAACAGAAACAGCTGTTGCAGAGGAATGCATTCCTTTTATCGCTAAAGCGGCTAATGTACCCGCTGCCTGTCCAATTAATAAAACACAGGGCTGTAGACGAGTTGTTCCATTAACTACGTTGCTCACACTGATTGCTTTTTCCGCAGCAATTAGTCCTTCAACTTTTTGAGAAGGAAGCAATACCCCCAGAGGAACAGAGAAAGAAGGTATCGGGTAAAATCCTAAGTGTTGTGGCGCTTCCGGATTTTTTCGGTGGTGATGGTCAATAGGATAATCTCCAACTGCAATTCCAGTGCGATAAAGTGGAAAAGGTTGCAAATAAGGTTCACTGATATCTTGCACCTTGAAACGAATCAACCCTTGCATTCTTCTTCCTTCCCTGTGATAAGGAATCAGCGCTAGCCGGTCAGAGGTAGGAAACTCGTCAACAGCTAGCCCCAAGTTTTTATATCCCAGTTGATGTTGCAAAAAGTAGATATAACGCAAAGTTTGTTGTTTTGCTTTTTGCAATTCCAATTCCCGCTCTGCTGGCGAAAGTGAAATAATATTTAGATAGATATCATTTCCATGCCCTGGCCAGTTAAGCATGTATTTATTTCCAGGCAACTTGGCATAAGTAATCATTTTAGCACAATCAACACCTGGTTTAATTCTTGTAGTATCAGAATAAAAATCTAAACAACAACCATCAAACTCCGTTGGATCATAGCCTACAGGCTTTGCAATAGTACAGTCTGCGCTTTTACCATAATCCTTCAGCACTGCCACATACGTCAGGTCTTGTATTATATTATTAGTGGCAGGAACGTTTACATTTTCACCGGTAACAGCACTTGCCTCCATCCCTACGTCATAGGGAACACCTGCACTGGCTAAAACATCTCCTAACTCTGTTGCGTCAATCACTTGCTTAGCGTATACATTAAATTTTTTTTGGCTATCTAGGGAAATAAATTGCGCCCCTACTATTTTTTTTCCACGCACAAGTGTTTTCAAAAAACGCACACGATGTAAAACTTTTAAATTACGCTCTGCCCTGGCTAATTCTTGCCAAACTTTATTGGCAACATGAGGCTCAAAATGCGTATTACTAACCCACCCCGTTGCTACC
>JBILMC010000072.1:0-6535 GCA_044375755.1 Chitinophagaceae bacterium | reverse complement strand
CAAAATGATCGAACGCATTTTACTGATGATTGCAGTCACTTTAAGTTTTTTTGGGGTGATTAGTTATGTTATTTAAGTTATCACTATCATATACAACAGGAATAACTGCCCTAAATAAACATCCTGCTCCAGGCGAACTATCTAAAATCATTCTCCCGTTTAATTCGTAAATAATCATTTTGATTTTATGAAGGCCTTCTCTCCAATACTTTTCAATATTGTAGAATCCTATACCGTTATCGCAAAGGGTTAAAAACAGCTGTTTATCATGAATCTCAAGGTAGATATGCGCATTGTCTGCGTGGGAGTGTGTCGAAATATTTTTGATTATCTCTTCGATAATTTGGTAGACGGCGAGTTGTGTATATTCATTCATTTCGTTAATACCCTCGTCTAGTTTTTCAATGTTCGTTTTACATTTTCTTCCAAGATCCACTTTTAGAAGTAATGCCCAAATTGCTCCGGTCAGTCCTACTAATTTAAATTGTGGTATGTCTAACTGTTTGTGTAAGTTTCTAAGTTTTTCTATTGTTGTATCAAGAATGGCAGATGTTTTTTTTGCAGTTTCTTTTTTGTCATCATTTGAAATACATTCTGTGTAATTTTTTGCTGCAATGATCAGCTGCATCAAATCTTCATGGAGTATATGGCTGATCGATCCTCTTTCACTTCTTAGCCTCCAAATCTCTCTCTGCATCATTGTGACAGTTCCCATGAGTTGTTTCATGGTGGTTTTATTTTGGACATTATTTTTTGTATAGAGATCAGAGAAGTTTTTACTAATAATGCCCCCACATAAGCTGATTATCGATTCTTGATTTTTTTTTGATTGTGGCAAAATGTTGAAATTGAAAATATTACTTATTTCGTATTGCAAAGTAAGTATATATTTCTAAAATAAGTAAATTTTGTTATAATATATTTTTAAATGTTGAATAATAAAATAAAAAATCGGTCTAAAATTAAACAAAATAAAAGTCTTTAAAAGGAGGGAGCGAGCGCTTTTGGATTGATTTCTAATCTTGCAATTTTGGTTAATTTTTTATCCATTCTTTTCTCATTTATTTCAAACATATGGTAGAGACTTGCTGCTTTTTCATTTCCAAGTGCTTTGGCGAATGAGGCGGCTGTTCCGTATTGACTGATTTTTAAATGATTAATCTCTTGTATTGCAGCTAGCAAGCAGGCGTCTTGCAATTCTTTGTCTGCGCATTTTTTAAGTTTCTCTTCAGTTTCCGCTAATATAGCTTTCATCACACGGTTGCTATTGGGAAGTGCGGGCAGTTCGCTTGCTAATGTGTAATCCTTAAGGTAGAGTAAATGTGATTCTGTTATAGATAAATATTCTTGTAAGCGAGATTTAAATGCGAGAGAACTTGGTTGGCTGATCCATTTTTTTAATGAAGACTTTAACTGGTTCTCTGCCGCATGGCTTTGCAGTATATCATAGTCAAGTAAGTCATGTAGTTTGGTCAACGAGTGGTTATTCATAGTAATTAATTTTATTAGTATCTAGTAATTAATGCTACATGTTGAGTGGTCGATAATAAGTCGTTGGCAGTAAAAAAAACCGTCCCTCCTTTACTTAAAACAGTTTTTAATAAATCATCCGCTGCGTCTGGTAATATTGTGTGTATAGCTGCAGGGGGCTTCAAAAAAAGATAGAAGGGGTCTGATAGTAAAAATCCAGGTTTTGTATATCCAAATTCTACCAGTAGTATTTTGCAGTTTCCCTCCTGTGCTGCACGCCAGCAGGCTTGCAGTCCGCTTCTTGTAAAACCTTTGCCTACTAGCTCTTCCCACTCTTCAATTAGTTTTTCAATTTTTTTCTCAACATATTTATAAACGTAGGGTATTGCTAATTCTCCCAGCTCTGTTGGTGTGTAATGGCTGGGATCTTTGCTGATTTTAATGATTGGTTCATGGGACTTATTTGTAAAATTTATTTCATGATGTAGGCGGTCGTTAGCAATAACTACAAGAGGCCGATAATAATTTTGATAGGATTTAAGATGATGTTTTATTTTAAGTAAATGGGGAAGCCGGTGGGCGGCTTCTAGGGTCTCTGGATCTCGCTCAAAACTTTTTACATGCGAACTTCCAGCTTGAAGGGTGCTTCTGGAAGGTTTTTCATAGAGGTAGTTGTCGGCATAATCTCTGTTAATCTCATTATCTAGAACCATTTGCCATTTACCACCCCTTTTTTCAAATAGATAGCTTTTTGTTTCCGTTAGTGTGAGAATTAAAAAAGGTTGGTCAATCTGAAGTTGATACATTAAGTCTCGAAGCATAAAGCGATCGCTCCATATAATTTTTTCAGAAGGGGCGAAGTCAAAATTGTAAATCCTGACATTTTTTTCAGATACATAAAATCCAATTCCCTCCGATACGTGGAGCCAATCTGTTTTTGCTGTGCATTCGGTTAGTTTTTTTAATAAAGATTCCACCAACTCTTTTTTAATGCTATCGGTATGTTCTTTATAAGTTGCTGCTTTTTTTATGGCCTCTTTTAATTTTCTTTCATTGGCCTCTCTTAGTGGATTTAATTTTTCGAGGGGCAACGTTAGAGTTAAACAAAGCTGACCCTTGTCTTCTAAAAGTTCTGCTAACTCATCGCTTAGTTGCTTGTTGTCTGTAACTATTTTAAAATCCATACTTCCTTTCCTATGAAAGTAAGTTTACCAAAAGAGAAGTTGGATGATCGCGGACAGTTTGGAATTATTTTTTGTTAGTGAGGGGTTTGCGGTGCGCATGACGCGCTGGGATTATTTTCAATGATCCTCTTCGCATTTGATTTACCCAAAGCCTCTGCGCCGCTTCTGCGGCGCCATGCTTTTTTTATGCTCAGCCGCTCAATCAAGCAAGCTTGATTCGCGTCTTCGCATAAAAAAAGCCTCGCAGCTTCGCTGCAAGGCTTTGTAGCCCGTACGGGATTCGAACCCGTATCACCACCGTGAAAGGGTGGTGTCCTAGCCCTTAGACGAACGGGCCTTTTTACAGGAGCGCAAAGATAAGGGGCTCTGGATTGTTAACCAAATCTCATCTCGTTGCTGTACCTTTGTCCCCTCAAAATTTTACCTATGGCTACAGTTAAAGTTGCAATCAACGGTTTTGGAAGAATTGGTCGTTTGGTGTACAGAAAAATCTATAACATGGATGGTATTGATGTAGTAGCCATCAATGATTTAACCAGTCCAAAGGTGTTAGCACATCTATTGAAATATGACAGTGCGCAAGGCAGGTTTGATGCTGAAGTAAAGGCAACAGACGATTCCATAATAGTGAATAAGGATGTTCTAAAAATATATGCACAAAAGGATCCTGCGCAAATTCCATGGGGTGCACATGATGTTGATGTGGTGTTGGAGTGTACAGGATTTTTCACAGATAAAGACAAGGCAGAAGCACACCTAAAGGCTGGTGCAAAGCGAGTAGTGATTTCTGCGCCTGCGACTGGAGATTTGAAAACTGTTGTTTATAACGTGAACCATGAAATACTAGATGGCACGGAAAAGATTATTTCTGGAGCCTCTTGTACCACCAACTGTTTGGCCCCAATGGCAAAAGTGTTGGATGAGCAGTTTGGTTTGGTTACTGGTCATATGACAACTATCCACGCGTACACAAATGATCAAAATACATTGGATGCGCCTCACCCGAAAGGAGATCTAAGACGTGCGCGTGCTGCTGCGGGTAATATTGTACCGAACAGTACAGGTGCAGCAAAGGCAATTGGCCTAGTGTTACCACAATTGAAAGGTAAGTTGGATGGAGGTGCGCAGCGTGTTCCCACAATCACTGGTTCACTTACTGAGTTAATCTCTATTCTCGATAAAAAGGTCACAGTAGAGGAAATAAACGCAGCAATGAAAGCCGCCTCCAATGAATCTTTTGGTTATACCGAAGATGAAATTGTAAGTACAGATATCATTGGTATTTCATACGGTTCATTATTTGATGCGACTCAAACTAAAGTAATTACTGCAGGAGGACAGCAGCTGGTAAAAACAGTTAGCTGGTATGATAATGAAATGAGTTATGTCAGCCAATTAGTGCGTACTGTAAATTACTTTGCGAAGCTTATTCAGAAATAGTCATGTCTTTTTCAAGCTATAGTTTCCAGCAGGAAAAGGCAATTGTGCGCGTTGACTTCAATGTGCCACTAGATGCAAATGGAGTGATTACTGATGATACGCGTATGCGTGCGGCACTTCCAACTATCAATCACATCTTAGCTACTGGGGGGTCTGTTATTTTGATGAGTCATCTCGGAAGACCAAAAGAAGGACCTACTCCAAAATATTCGCTACGTCATCTGGTTAGTCATCTTCAATCATTGTTGCCTGGAGTCTCTGTAAAATTCGTAGATGATTGTATAAGCGAGGAAGCAAAACAATCTGCAAATTCGCTTCGCCCTGGTGAAGTATTGTTATTAGAAAACCTTCGTTTTTACAAGGAGGAAGAAAAAGGGGATGTGGCATTTGCGGAAAAGCTCTCCAAGTTGGGCACTGTCTGGGTTAATGATGCATTCGGAACAGCACACCGCGCACACGCCTCAACTGCAGTGATAGCACAATTTTTTTCAAAAGAGAAAAGAACATTTGGGTTATTAATGGAGGCTGAGGTCGCGAGTGCGGAGCGTGTTCTTCATACTGCCGAGAAGCCCTTTGTTGCTATTATTGGTGGCGCTAAAGTGAGTGATAAAATTTTAATCATTGAGAATTTACTCGATCGGGCTACAGATATTATCATTGGTGGTGGAATGGCGTATACTTTTTGGAAAGCACAGGGGAAAGTCATTGGTAACTCACTTTGCGAAGAAGATCGTTTGACTTTAGCGAACGAACTCATGCTAAAAGCACGCAGTAAAGGAGTTCAAATTCATCTTCCAATCGATAGCACTATTGCAGATAAATTTTCGGCAGATGCAACGGTTACAAATTGTGAGAGCTTTGGCATTCCTTCAGGCTGGATGGGATTGGATATAGGAGTAAAGGCTAGGGCCGATTTCAAAGAAGTAATTAGTGCTGCCAAAACAATATTATGGAATGGTCCAATGGGTGTTTTTGAAATGAAACCATTTCAGGAGGGTACTCTCGCCATAGCTGCGGCAGTTGCCAATGCAACAGATAAGGGTGCTTTTTCACTGGTGGGTGGTGGTGATTCAGTGGCCGCCGTTAATCAGTTTGGTTTTGCAGACCGTGTTAGTTATGTATCCACGGGTGGGGGTGCAATGTTGGAATACTTCGAAGGAAAAGTTCTGCCTGGCATTGCAGCTGTACAGCAAGCCTGCTAACAACTTTAACATTCTCCTATTCAGGAAAGAGTGGCCGCCTCTTCTTTTCCATTAAATTTGCATACAAATTATTTTACCTATGAAAGGATCTACTTTGACCCTCTTAGTGATTGGTGGTTTATTTCTTCTGTTAGGATTTTGGGGTTGTAACTCGTTCAACGGGTTTGTTACCGGAGAACAAGGCGTGAAGAAAGCATGGAGCAATGTTGAAACAAATTACCAGCGTCGTACAGACTTATACGGTAGTGTTATAAAGACCGTTGAGGCCTCGGCTAATTTTGAAAAGTCAACGTTGCAATCAGTAGTGGCTGCTCGCGCTGCTGCTACACAAGTGAAAATTAATATAAACGATCCTGCTACATTACAGGCGTATCAACAGGCGCAAGCAAACCTTCAGGGTTCTTTTAGTCGACTTATCGCTTCTTTTGAGCAGTATCCCGATTTAAAAACTACTAAGGCTTTTCAGGACTTTCAAACGCAAATTGAAGGAACGGAAAACCGTATTAATGTTGCCAGACAAGATTACAACAAGGCAGTAGAAGATTTCAATTTACGTGTAAAACGTTTTCCAGGAAATATATTAGCCGGTGCTTTTAATTTTTCTGAGAAGGCCTACTATGAAGCTGATAAAGGTTCAGAAAAAGCACCCGATATTAAATTCAATATTCAATAAGCTTGTTTTCACTTTTTAGAAAAAAATCTTCTTCTCTTTTTTCTGCTGAGGAAAAGGAGGCCATTGCCGCTGCTATTATTCTAGCGGAGAAGCAAACAAGTGGAGAGATCAGAGTATTTATTGAAAACAAATGTCGCTATATTGAAGCCACTGATCGGGCAGCGGAATTATTCCACCAGTTGAATATGCATCAAACAGCTGAGCGCAACGGCGTCCTACTTTATCTGGCTATTACCGACCGGCAATTGGGGATATGGGGTGACCAAGGGATTCATGAAAAATTAGGAAGTACGTATTGGAGTAAGCAGGTCAATGTAATGCTAGCTGCGTTTAATCGTGCTGACTATACTGCCGGAATTTGCGAATGTATTTTGGAGATTGGAAAGGCATTGCAGCTACATTTCCCATACCAAGGTGAGAAAGATAAAAATGAATTAGACAACGAAGTAGTTTTTGGATGAGGCTGAAAAATAAATATTTATTCCTTTTTGCTTTCTTGATTACTCAAGTTGCATGGGGTCAGGTTGAGAAAGTAATCCCTTCTCCTTTTTCGCCTCCTAAATTAT
>JBILMC010000115.1:0-4619 GCA_044375755.1 Chitinophagaceae bacterium | reverse complement strand
GGAATAACTCAGAATTGTGGGAACTCTACATACGCTGATCTCGCAATTTTTTCATTTCATCCTGTGAAACACATAGCAACCGGAGAAGGAGGTATGATTACTACCAATGATCATGATTTGTATCAGCAATTACTGCAATTAAGAACCCACGGTATAACAAGATCTGCATCGCTATTCACTAATACCAAACAAATCGCAATGGGCGATCCAAAAACAGATGTTCAGGACTATCCCGGATGGTATATGGAAATGCAAACTCTTGGTTATA
Source organism: Chitinophagaceae bacterium (assembly GCA_044375755.1). Taxonomy (GTDB): domain Bacteria; phylum Bacteroidota; class Bacteroidia; order Chitinophagales; family Chitinophagaceae; genus JJ008. The sequence goes on along the minus strand of JBILMC010000115.1, from coordinate 4,351 downwards.
ATTATCGTATTACAGATATACAAGCGGCATTAGGGTTATCTCAATTGAAAAGAGCTGATAAAGGAATTGAAAGGAGAGTTGAGATTGCAAAAATATATGAAAACGCTTTTTCGGATGCGCCTTTTATAAAAAACCAATCTGGTTATTATGAAGGGCATGCCTATCATTTGTATATAATAAATGTTAAAAAAGACAGATTAGGCTTATATAATTTTTTAAAGAAAGAAGGTATATGCGCTCAGGTTCATTACATCCCTTGTCATTTAATGCCGTTTTATCAAGGGCTGGGTTATAAACTTGGCGATTTCCCTCTAGCCGAGGAATATTATTCTGGATGTTTAAGCATTCCAATGTTTCCCTCTTTAACAAACGAGCAACAAGACAAGGTAATATCAAAAATTCATGAGTTTTACAATTGATAAGACTATTCCTTATCTGAATGGTGAAAGGTTAATACTTAAGCCAATCAGCATGGAACATTGTACCGATAGATATGTGAGTTGGATGAATGATCCGGAGGTGTACAAATATTTGGAAACGGGGGGAGATTATACAAAAGAAATGCTTGCTGATTACATTCAAGCACTTACAAGCAGATATACTTTTTTTTGGGGAATTCACACGAAAGAGGGAGATCAGCATATTGGTAATATTAAAATTGATCCCATTAATAATCAACACGGTTACGGGGAGTATGGTATTCTTATGGGCGATAGAAATGAGTGGGGAAAAGGGTATGCTAAGGAGGCTTCTTTGTCGGTTATTAATTATTGTTTCGAAAACTTGGGGTTAAGAAAAATTATACTTGGAGTTGTAGCACAAAACCTTTCTGCGGTTGCGATGTATAAAAAGATAGGTTTTATAGTAGAAGGCATATACCGTCAGCATGGATTCTATAATGGGCTATATCATGATGTATTGCGAATGGCAATTTTTAACCCATCATTAAAATCTTGATGAACCAAAAGCTTATATTGGGTACGGCACAATTCGGCCTTGAATACGGTATAAACAATCGGCAGGGGCAGATTAGCGAAGTTGAGTTGAATAATATCCTCAAACTTGCTGACCGTTCAGGGGTCAGAGTGCTTGATACCGCTGATTCTTACGGAAATGCAATCGAAAGGATTGGCAGATTCCACCTTTATTCAGGAAAGCAATTTATAATAAATACTAAATTTAGGATTGACACTTTAAAAAGTATCACCGATCAGCTGACGACTTCTATTGATAAGCTTGTTGTGAAATCAATCGATACTTGTTTTTATCATTCCTACTTTGATTATCTTAATAATCCTAAGGTTATGAAGGAGTTGAAAGCACTCAAGGATAAGGGTGTTGTCAAAAAAATAGGTGTATCAATTTATCATAACGATGAAATCGCTACTTGTATTGATGACAATTATATTGATGTGATTCAAATTCCATTCAACCTTTTAGATAACAATAATCTTCGAGGATATTATATCAAACTTGCTAAATTGAGAGGTAAAGAAATTCATGTACGCTCTGTTTTCTTGCAAGGGCTTTTTTTTATGAACAAGTCCGAGATGCCTCACAAACTTTTACCTCTTTTGCCTTATCTAGAAACTCTTTGGAAAATTGCATACGATCTTCGTATTGATATTGGCAAGCTTGCCTTGGCATACGTAAAAAGAAACCCGTTTATAGACAGGATTATTATTGGTGTAGATTCTGAAAAGCATCTTGCTGAAAACTTTCTCGATATAACCTCGGAAATTGACGACACGACTTATAGATTAATTGACAGCATTACAGTTAGTGAAATCTCACTTCTAAATCCGCAGAATTGGCGATGAAAATTATAGCTATAACACAAGCTAGATACGGCTCATCAAGGCTTTCCGGAAAAGTATTAATGCATATAAATGGAATAAGTCTACTCCAGATACACCTTGAAAGAATTAGAAAGTCGTGTCGTATTGATGAGCTCATTGTTGCAACCACCTTCGAAAAAGAAGCCAACCGTATTATAGAATTGGCAGAAAAATTAGGGGTGTCAACTTTTCGCGGCAGTACAGAAAATGTGCTAGAAAGGTTCTATTTGGCAGCCAAAGAAAAACAGCCCGACTATGTTGTTCGTGTAACATCAGATTGTCCTTTGATTGATGCAAAAGTGGTTGATGCTATAATTGACAAGTGTATAGATGAAAATTTAGACTATTGTTCAAATACACTTGAACCGACTTTCCCCGATGGATGCGATATAGAGATATTCCGTTTTTCAGCATTAGAATATGCATATAATAAAGCCAACCTAATTTCAGAAAAAGAACATGTAACACCTTTTATCTGGAAGAATTCGTCTTTTTTAGGAGGAACTTACTTTAAAAGTGATAACTTCTCTAATAAAATCGATTACTCCAAATATCGCTTAACCGTTGACGAGCAGGCCGACTTTGACTTAGTTGCCAGATTAGTTGAAGAAGCAGGCTACCAAGCCGATTGGCAGGAGTATATACGAGTATTGGAAAAAAATGATGAACTCTATAATTTTAATTCACACATTAAAAGAAATGAAGGACTAGTTAAATCTATGAACAACGATAAAATCCAACTGCGCAACATTGAAAATTTTTCAGAATCCGATAAATACAGGATACTAATCCATAACATTATTCCTGGTGGCTCGCATACATATTCTAAAGGTGATGACCAATTTCCTAAATTGGCTCCTGCGGCCATTCGATATGGCAAAGGTGCATATTTATGGGACATCGATGATAATAAATTTCTGGACTGCTCTATGGGTTTAACGTCAGTAAGTCTAGGTCATGCATATCAACCAGTTATAGACCGTGTAAAGCAAGAGCTTGAATTGGGGGTTAATTTTCAACGTCCATCGGTCTTAGAAAGAGAAATGGCAGAGAAATTTCTTTCTATTGTGCCTCAGCATGATATGGTAAAATTTGCTAAAAATGGTTCAATTGTCACAACAGCAGCTGTAAAATTAGCAAGAGCTTTTACAAATAGAAAATTGGTAGCATTTCCCGGGGATCATCCATTCTACTCATACGATGACTGGTTTATAGGAAAAACTGCTTGTAATAAAGGTGTACCTGATGAAATATCTGAATTGTCTGTAACGTTCAAATCATGTGATATAGCATCACTAAAGACTCTTTTTGATAAATATCCAGGACAGATTGCGTGTGTCATAATGGAACCTGAAAAAAACCACTGTAGCAACGGGTGTACTTGTTCAATACATGTTGGTGAGTATCTTAAGCAAGCAATTCAGTTAGCGCATGACAATGGCGCATTGTATATATTAGATGAAATGGTCACTGGCTTTAAAACTGCATTCCCGGGGTCTATAAAAAAGTATGATCTAGAGCCGGATATGGCTACGTGGGGTAAAGGGATTGCAAACGGGTTTTCTTTTTGTGCATTAACAGGGAAAAAAAAAGTTATGGAGTTGGGTGGTATTTTGAATAGCGGTAGTGAAAAAGTGTTTTTGATTTCTACTACACATGGTGGAGAGACTCATGCTATGGCTGCAGCTATTGCAACCATCCATGAGTTTCAGAAATATGACGTGATTACACATAATCATGATGTTGGAAAACTTCTCGTTCAATTGTGTAGAAAAATTATTTATGATAAAGGGCTTGCCGATTTCATACAGGTAACTACGTCTGAATGGATGCCCTTATTTATTTTCAAAGATGCACAAAAACAGATTTCAGCAGGTTTCAGAACACTTGCAATGCAGGAGATGATTAAGCGAGGGGTACTTTTTCAAGGTATTTTTGTCCCTAGTTTTAGTCATACAAAAGAAGATATAGAATACTTCGCAGAGGCGTTCCGTGAAACTCTAGAAATTTACAAATCTGCACTACAAACAGGATTTGAATCTTTTCTAATAGGCGAACCAGTAAAACCTGTCTTTAGAAAAATCACATAATAATATCTTTCTCTAAATTTTTTGTAAGTAGTAGCATAAACGTGTAAAATAAATTATATGACAGAGTTAAGACGGTGTACAAAATGTCTCTTGCCTGAAACCCATGAGACCATTATTTTCGACGAAGAAGGCGTATGTAATATATGCAGACAGAATGAGTTCAAAAAAGGTAAAATTGATTGGTTACAGAAGAAAAAAGAACTAGGAGAGCTGATTGAGCAATATCGTGGTAAATATGATTATGATTGTATCGTGCCATTCAGTGGGGGAAAAGACAGTACATGGACCTTGTATTATTTGATGAAGGAGTACAAGCTTAAACCACTGGTTGTTCGTTTTGACCATGGTTTCTTACGTCCCAACTTGAATGAGAATACTATACGCAGTCTGCGTAATCTTGGCGCTGATTTCCACAGTTTTACT
>JBILMC010000051.1:0-7678 GCA_044375755.1 Chitinophagaceae bacterium | reverse complement strand
TATCTGCTGCAGGGGTAACAGGTACAGCAGGTGTAGCTTCTGGCTGCGATACAGCAGGAGCTCCTCCACGTCGGCGAGGTGTACGCTGTGCATTAGCATCAGCGAAGCTTAGTATGCCCGACACCAATAACAAAATCCAAATTGATTGTTTCAGCTTCATAATTCAATTATTTGATATAGTAAACCAATGATGGAGCTTTGTTAGTTCTGCCATCTGGTCCTTTCACACGAATATCATCGATGGTCACCATGCGACCAGGTTGAACATATTGATTGATAGCAGCCCGAACCTGTGAGGAGAAAGCTGCCCCTTGGTTAGGAATAGATACAATATCGTCATCCGTGTCACAAGTAAACGTAAAACTTATCACATCATACTCCAGTTCGAAAGGAAAGTTTTTGATACCAGCTCCTACCCCACCTTGCGCGCGAAATGAACCCGCATTAATATTAGCTCCACTGGGTTGACCTCCAATAAAAGCTTGCGCCTCAGGAATAGTACGAACACGGAAATTGAAAGAAGAAGGTTTTCCATCTACTTCAATATTGATTTTGCAATCATCAGTAACAGTGGAAACAAATGCATCGTATTTACCAGGTCCTTTTTTAACCAGTGAACCGCCACCACCTACTACAGAAACCTTTACACGGTCATCGCCACCACCACTGGCGGCAACTGTAACAGGGTTAGGAACCCCGATGTAAAGCACATTCATTTTGTCTAAACCCACAGAGGCGTTTGACTGACCAACCATATACTCTACTTTCACCTCTTTACGCTCTTGTTGGCCAGTATTTTGATTAGTATAAGTTATAGTAACTGGTATAGTATGAGGCCCTACAGAACCAGCATCCAATTCTTTTAGCGCAAAACCTTCTTCTCCTATTGGAACAACTGCGCCACCGATACTAATAGTAGGCTTAGCATCCTTACTAAAAGCGCCAATACCCGCTTTAATTTCAATTTTTTGTCCTGGCATTAAGTAGTTTGAATTCTGTCCAACGATTGCCGCGTAAGAATCAAATACTACATCCACTTTTCCAACCTGCTCGTGACAGAAAGTAACCACTTTATTCTCAGAGGTGCGAACATCGTTTTGGAATTTACTTAAAATACTCAATGCACCTACGGTAGGCGACATATAGAAATAAGCCTCCTCCCATGTTTTCTTGTTAGAGTTTTGAGATTTAGGAGGATCGAGATTTACTGCAAAAGAGGTAACAAACTCTGTATTGATTTTCTCATCAGTCTTTAACACATTCTCTTTGTAACGCTTTAGAATCTCATAAAGCTGTTTACCCTTTCCTTCTTTAACTAGAATACGAGTAGTAGCATTTTGATCATCTTCCTTCATTTTGCCACCTGATGAAGAAGCAGCAATAATTTCTTTTTTCAAATTGTCAATAAAATCATAAGCCTCCTTAGCATAACCAGTTACCTGATCAGCTTTTGGTTTCCAAACCGAAGCACGATCTCGTGTAGCAGGATCGTTTAATTTTTGTGACAAGGAAGCAAGAATCTGCGTGGTAGATGCATTCACCGCCGTATTTGTTTTTTCAAGACTTTCATTGATCGTCTTGAATGCATTCAAAATTTCAGCAGATATATTTATAGCCAACAGTGCAGTCAATACCAGATACATGATATTGATCATTTTCTGCCGGGGCTCCTTAGGTAATGCCATGTAAGCGCAACTTTAAAAATTAGAATTGGTTTAATTCACTACTCAATCGTTAACGACCTTGCATTGCAGTTAACATGCTGCCGTAAATATTATTTAAACGACCTAGATTTTGCGCCAATGCACCGATCTGTTCTTGAACACGCTTGGCGTCTTCTGTGCTGCTTGTCATCGCATCTGAAGCCTCAGCCAATTTGCCATAAAACTTATTCAATGCCTTTAAGTGATTGTTACTTTCCGCTAACTCTAATTCATAAATTGTATTGAGAGAAGAAAGATTCTTTGTCAGTACCTGAATCTGCTCATGGAAATGACGAGCACCTTCAGTTGCATTATTAAATGCACCTACTGAATCTGCAGCAGAGCTATATGCATTTTTTACTTTATCTAATTCCGCTGAAACTGCTTTTGTTTTAGAAGCCAACTCAGAACTTGCAGCAGCTGCATCAGTTACAGTGTTGATATTAGATACGGTAGTGGTCAACTGTTTAAAGCTATCACCCAATTTTTTTAATACATCTTGGTTGATATCAGCCTCTTTCATCATCTTATCCATTTTACCCGTTACAGTAAATTGCTCCTCATCATGAGACGCATCCTTAACGGCAGGATATTTAATGTATAACACTCCATAGAGTGCAAAAATTAAAGCCTCGGTAGTCAAACCTATCCAGAGCCATATATCTGCATCTCCAGCATGAATGATTTTTCGTAGTGCACCCCAAATTACAAGTGCTGCACCAAAAGATACGCCAACATCTACCCATTTACTTACTTTGGAAGGAATTGCTGCTGCCATGTTGTTGAAGCTTTAAATTTAGATTGGTTAATAAAATAGGATAAAAAGATTATTTCATTGAAGTTGCAGGAAGATCAATCACACAACGGAACCCGATATAAGATTTTGCAGAATCCTGGTACTCGTACGTAGCGGTACCATTTTGAATGAAGTAAGCCACATCTTTCCAGCTTCCCCCACGGGTGATCTTACGCTTCATCAAAGGCGGATCATCGTCTTTGGCGTTCCAACGAACATCCGGATTCATGTCATGCTGAAAATTATTACGGCCCTCGTAGTAAATACTAGATGTCCACTCTGCTACATTTCCAGCCATACAGTATAAACCAAAATCGTTAGGCCAGTAGCTATCTGCCCGCACAGTGTAAAAGCCACCATCTTCGGTGTAGTTACCACGGCCAGGCTTAAAGTTGCCCATCAAACAACCTTTTTTATTTCGAGGATAGAAGTTGCCCCAAGGATACATAGTTTGAGTACGGCCTCCACGCGCAGCATATTCCCATTGTGCTTCAGTTGGCAAACAGAAATCCGATTCCTGTGAGCGCTTCTTTGAATCAAGATACGCATTGAGGTAATGTGTTCTCCACTCACAAAAAGCAACAGCCTGTTTCCAGCTAACTCCTACCACTGGATAATCTCCAAAAGAAGGATGCATAAAATAACGCTTAGTCATGGGTTCGTTGTAAGAATAAGTAAAATCACGAATCCAAACGAGCGTGTCTGGGTAAATAGGAGTGTCTTTTTTTACAATAAATGCAGAACGAGGCTTGCCAGCATTTTCTCGTTTTGCAGCTTCTTTCAGATCAAAAATTTCAGAGTGATAAATAATCTTTGAAGGGTCAACTTCTTTTTTACCAAAAATGCGATCATTGGGAGGTAAAATGATGTCGGTACTACTGAGTTGTTCCATGACTTTGGGATCATTCCACTTCAACGTCTTCACCTTGTTCCAATCTACATGCTCTTCCCCATCAGGACCCGCCTTTACATAACCCATTTTACGTGCAACTACAGAATCGCGCACCCATTGTACAAATTGACGGTATTCGTTGTTGGTAATTTCAGTCTGATCCATCCAAAAACCAGAGATTGAAATGGAGCGGTTTCTGGCACTAAATGCGTAGGAGGGATCCTCGTCGCTGGGACCCATATGAAAGTTACCCTGTGGAATATAAACCATGCCAGGGGGTCTGGGAAGAGCGTAGCGAGAACCTGCTGACACACCGCGAAGCATGCCGTCATTAACCATTGCGCCGCCACTGTTTTTTTTACCTCCCAGTATGCCGCAACTTGTCAAAGAAAGCAGGGCAATTAAGACTAGGGATGAGTACCAAAGATTCTTCATTTTCATACACTTAAATGGGGAAGGACAAATATAACGCTTTGAGTGTTTTTTTCTTTAGGGATCAGGGTTTTTTGACTTTATGGGCGATTCTACCCTCGGACATAAACGACCGTTGATCAAAAATTATTGCCAACCTTGTTTTTAACCAATTCAAGCAGGGCAGAAGTAGAGTTGACAGGTGGATAGCACACAGTATTCCTACATATCCATATTGTTGATAATGAATCTGTTATCTTTCCTCTTAGGAAAGGAAATCGTTCATCTGATTTGACAGAACTCATTACTATCCGATGTGGAATATAGGCCTTTAGTATCTCTAAATGCGTATTTGCAGCTTTTGGGCCAACTACTGCTATCTCATTGGTTCCCAATGTTATTTCATGAAGTGCGCAGGCCCAATTTCCAAAAGAAGTGGGGTACCGTTTTATTGCATTGCCTACGATTTTAACCATTTGTTGGCTTTTCTGACCCCACTCCGGTAGGTCAAATAGCAACGAAAGTCGGTGTAAAACCACCGCCATTACAGAATTTCCGGATGGAACGGCCCCGTCATATACCTCCTTTTTTCGAACAATTACATCCGTTTGGTAGGCGGGGGTGTAAAAGAAAAAAGGAGAATTTTCATCTGAAAAATCACGGATCAAAAGATGAGCAACCTCTTTCGCTTTTAAAAGCCAATCGGTATCACTAGTTATTTCTTGTAAACACATCAGCGCATCTGCTAAAAAAGCCAGGTCTTCTAAAAAAGCTGGGTAACATGCTTTTGCCTTGTAGGTATGATGAAAATTACCTTCCGAGTTTTGAAATCTTGAAAAGAGAAAATGCATATTTCGAATGGCTAGCGTTCGGTAGGACTCCTCGCCAGTTGCAGCATAAGCCTTTGAGAGGGCTTTGTTAAATAGCGCATTCCAACCCAAAATGACTTTATCATCCAGTAAGGGCCGAATACGTGATTTTCTTTTTTCAAATAGAAGGTGACGACAGTTCTGAAGTTGAACCTGTATGTCCTGCTCCTCTAGTCCATGCTTTCGACAGTATTCCTCTACCGAAACTGGTAACCACAAAATATTGGTGTGCTCCCAATTGCCGCTCGATTGCACATTATAAATTTCTTTAAATAGAAAAGCTTTATCCCCAAGTAGCTCATCGATCTCCTGCTCGGACCAGGTATAGAACTTTCCTTCAATACCCTCAGAATCTGCATCGAGTGCGGCATAAAAACCTCCTTCTTCACTCATCAGCTCACGGACTACAAATTCGATCGTGTTAGCAATTACAGATCGATAACTTTCTTTTTTTGTAAGCTGATAGGCTTCGCTGTACACTGCAACTAGCAATGCATTATCATAGAGCATTTTTTCAAAATGCGGAGCCAACCACTCACTATCAGTAGAATATCGTGCAAATCCGCCTCCAACCTGATCATAAATCCCTCCTTGTGCCAATTTATTAAGAGTAAGTAATGCGTGTGCACGCGCATTTTCATTGTCTGTGAAATGGCAATACCGAAGCAAATAAGTAATTGTTGCAGTTTGTGGAAATTTTGGAGCGTTTCCAAAACCGCCCCATTGCGTATCTGCATTTTTCAAAACTTCTTGCGTGATTGCAGTGAGTGTGTCTTGCGTAAAAAGCTTTTCGTCTGTTGACGCAGAAATACCAAATGCATTAGACTTTTGTAAATGTGAGGTTAGGTTTTCGGCCTGCGCATAAATCTCATCTCTTCTGTGCTGCCAAGCTTGTTGAATGCCTTGCAGCACTTCGGTCCATGAAGCACGGTTATATGCTCGTATGGGAGGAAAATAAGTGCCTCCATAAAACGGTTTTCCTTCCGGAGTTAAAAAAACATTAAGCGGCCATCCTCCACTTCCGTTCATGGCTTGCAAAGCATCCATGTAAATGTGGTCGAGATCTGGCCTTTCTTCGCGATCAATTTTTATATTGACAAAATGTTCATTCATAAATGAAGCAGTTTGATCATTTTCAAAACTTTCTCGCTCCATCACATGACACCAATGACAAGCTGCATATCCGATGCTAACAAGAATTGGCTTTTGTTCAATAAATGCCTTTTGCAGGGCCTGTTCTCCCCAGGGATACCAGTACACGGGATTATATGCATGTTGCAACAAGTAAGGACTCGTTTCCCGAATCAAAAGGTTGGGAGTAGCCTGCGACATACTTAGACTTACTATTACTTTTTACGCGTAGACGCTGCTAAAAATTGCTCTAGCGCCGAAACCATGCTTGGTGCTTTTGGAGTAGGCGCAGCAATTTCAAGTTTTAGTCCTTTTTCTTCCACTGCACGAATTGTATTGCTACCAAAAGCGCCTAACACTAAACCATTTTGCTTAAACCCAGGCAAGTTGTCATACAAACTTTTGATACCACTGGGGGTGAAAAAACAAATCACATCAAATGATGTCTTTTGTAAAAGTGGTTTTACATCACAGCTGATACTGCGATACATAAAAGCAAGTACAAACTCACATTTGTTATTCTTGAGCCAAGTGACAATTTCATTGTCCTGCTGATTTTCAGAGCAGACATACAGGAACTTTTCATTGGCCTTATGCTTGTTGATCACATCAAACAAGCTCTTATTACTGCCATCAGCGCCATAAAAAACTTTACGCTTTCGATAAAGAATAAATTTTTGCAGATAAAGCGCTACAGCCTCTGTAATGCAGAAGTATTTTGTATCCTGCGAAACTGCCACTTTCATTTCTTCACAAAGACGAAAAAAATGATCAATAGCATTTCGGCTGGTAAAAATGATACCGGTATGAGAAGAAATATCAATTTTTTGACGACGAAAATCCTTTGCTGAAATACCTTCCAGCTTAATGAATGGACAAAACTCTAGTTGTACATTGTATTTTTTAGCCAGTTCAAAATAGGGTGATTTCTCACTTTCTGGACGAGGCTGTGTAATCAAAATATGCTTGATTACTTTCAACTCGTCTTGTTTTTTGCCCCCTTTACTGCTCATGTAGTCCCTGCTAATTGGGTGCAAAAATAGAATCTTTTTAACTAAAATTCAAGAGAAACAGTTTGTAGAGCACCAGCAGAGGTGCAATTTCAAAGCCGGCAATGTAAAGAAGGAAATGAAACCCACTTATATTAACCTGTTTGCGCACCACACTATAGGTAAGCCCAATTCGGTACAATAATAACCCTCCTAATAATACCCAAGATAGTGCCATTGAAATGGGGAATAGCCATTTCGATGAAAAAACCATGAGTGCAAGTAATGGCAAAAGAAATAGACCCGCCATTTTATTTATCGTAAACACCGTAAAAATATACGAGGACGCTGCATCGCCAGCCTTAAATAACCATCCACTTAATTGAAGCGTAATAAATTTTAGCAAGTAGGCAGCTGCCACCACTACCGTCATACATAGTAATAATAACCAATAACTAGAAAAAGGATTTCGATGAACACTTTCCAAACAAATAGTCAAATAGAGGCCTGCAACAATAAAAAAAAGAATATTAAGTAAAAAAGAAGGAAGAGGCGTTTGAGTCAACTGCTCGGACAGATGACGTTGTTTGAGTGTTGTTCGAAAAAATAATCGAAATAAATCGGTGAAGTACTTTGGAAAAACTTGCCGAATGATCGCTAAAAAAAGTAAAAGGCCTATAAACCCATAAAAAAGAAATTCCTTTCCTTCCACTTGGTGTATCGATATTTGCAATAGCAGCGCACGCATATTCTAAACTGCAAATTAATTTTTATTCTTTATTGTGGCAGGAATTTATATCCATATCCCTTTTTGCAAACAGGCCTGCTCCTATTGCAATTTTCATTTTGCTACTTCGCTGCAGCACAAACAGGCATTGCTACAGGCT
>JBILMC010000050.1:0-7682 GCA_044375755.1 Chitinophagaceae bacterium | reverse complement strand
ATCAAACATTTTTTTGGGTTGGACTTGCTTTGTTATTCTTTGTTTTTGTCTGGGTTGAAAAAGGACAACAACTCGCACTTGAATATTTGAGCGCTTACTTGATGGAATGGAGTTTGAGTATCGATAATATTTTTGTTTTCATATTGATCTTTACTGCTTTTTCAGTTAAGGAGAAGAACTACGGTCGGGTATTGTTAATTGGAATTTTGATGGCGATAGTGTTTAGGGTCTTATTTATATCGGTAGGAGTGGTATTGGTTGAACGCTTTCATTGGGTTTTATATGTGTTTGGAGTTTTTCTGGTTTATACCGGATTTAAAATGTTTACAGCAAATGAAGACGAGGAGTTTAATCCTCAAGAGAGTAAAGTATATAAATTTCTGAAGCGTTTTTTACCATTAGTACCGCATGATGGTAATGGAAAATTTATGGTGCGAGAAAATGGTCGTCCTCTTTATACAACTTTATTTGTTGTAATCATCATGCTTGCCTCAATAGATATTGTTTTTGCTTTAGATTCAATTCCGGCAGTAATGGGAATTTCGCGAGACCGTTTTGTTATTTATACTTCCAACATATTTGCAGTGCTGGGGCTTCGATCTTTATTCTTTTTATTGCGGGGGGCCGTTAGCAAATTTGACTATTTACAACAGGGAATTGCTATTGTTCTAGTATTTATTGGCATTAAAATGCTGGGGGAACACTGGATCAATCAATGGGTTTCAAAGTCAGAGCAAGTTGCTATTTCGTTAGGAGTGATTGCTATCTGTATCAGCGGGTCTATTTTTTATTCTCTATTTATCCAAAAAAAGGGAGTACCGCCTGATCAATTGGATGAAAGTGTCTAAGTTGTTTAAATCGAAATACTAGTGTATACGGTCAATGAGATTGTGAAGATTCTGGGAGTTTCTGCTCCGGTGATTCATGATCATGCTGTTGAACATTTACTAATTGATAGCCGAAAGGCCTATGCTCCTGCTGTCTCTATCTTTTTTGCATTGGTATCATCTCGTAGAAATGGTCATGATTTTATTGGCGAACTCTATCAAAAGGGAGTACGCAGTTTTGTGGTTACTCAACGCATAGAAACCATTGACTACCCGGATGCTAACTTTCTTTATGTGTCAAATGCAGTAAATGCACTACAAGCGCTTGCTGCTGCTCATCGTTCACGATTCACAATACCTGTAATTGGTATCACCGGAAGCAATGGAAAGACCATAGTAAAAGAATGGCTTTTTCAACTCTTACAACCCGACTATCGGATTGTGCGTAGCCCCAAGAGCTACAATTCACAAATTGGCGTGCCTCTAAGCGTGTGGCAAATGAAGCCTTATCATCAGCTAGCCATTTTTGAGGCTGGTATTTCTCAGCCAAATGAAATGGAACAATTGGAAAAAGTGATTCAGCCTACCTTAGGTATATTGACAAATATCGGAACAGCACATAATGAAGGCTTTGTTTCATTGGCCGAAAAAGAAAAAGAAAAACAAAAGCTTTTTCGGCGGGCTCCTTTGGCGCCAGCGCTTCAACTCAATAATGTTACGATTCAAAATGGATTCGCAACGTTGCAAGCCGCCGGCCCTCTCTTAAAAGAAGGAGGGTCAATCGCTATTCCTTTTACGGATGAAGCTTCTATTCAAAACGCATTACGTTGTTGGGAAGTATTGTTAAGCTTAGGAATTCAATCGTCTGTTATTTCACTACGTATGAAAAAGTTAACAGCAGTGGACATGCGTTTACACCTTAAAAAGGGAATTAATAATTGTCAACTTATTAATGACGCCTATAGTGCTGATTTGAGTTCACTAGAAATCGCACTCACTTTTTTAAAACAGCAGGGTGGTTCACTCAAGCGAACCGTAATCCTCTCTGATTTTTTAGAGAGCGGAGAGTCGGATGCTGAGTTGTATGCACAAATTGCTCAGCTACTGCAGCAAGTATCAGTACATCGATTAATAACTATCGGACCTCGTATTAGGTCTGCATTTTCTAATTTGTCGGGTGTCTGGCAATTAGAACAATATGTGGACACCACTCATTTTATTCAGCAATTTGAAGCACGAAAATTTCAGCAGGAAGTCATTTTGATAAAAGGGGCGCGTCCTTTTGCACTAGAGAGCATCGTTCCCTTACTTGAAGAAAAAATTCATGCTACTCGTTTGGAAATAGATCTTAATGCTGTTGTACATAATCTTAATCAATTTCGACAGCAATTAAGTGCGGGTACCCGTTTGATGGCCATGGTAAAAGCATTTGCTTACGGCAGTGGTGCCTCTGAGATTGCCCATGTATTGCAATTTCATGGGGTCGATTACTTTGGTGTCGCATACGCCGACGAGGGTGTTTCATTAAGACAGGTCGGTATTACGAAGCCTATCATGGTGATGAATACGGAGGAGCCCGTCTTTGATGCTATAATTGAAAATCAACTGGAGCCAGTATTATTTTGTTTCTCAATACTTCAAGCATTTGATTCTTATTTACAACGGCAAGGAATTCAGTCCTATCCCGTACATCTGGAAATTGAAACAGGAATGAATCGCCTTGGTTTTTCAGAAAATGAAATTCCTAAGGTTATTTCCTATTTGAGCTCAACATCCAGTTTTGCTATTCAGTCTGTTTTTTCTCACTTGGCTGCCAGTGAAGATCCCGCTTCTGATCCATTTACATTTCAACAATTTTCAGTTTATCAAACTATAGCTTCTCAGTTGAGTTATCAACTCAATTGTTCATTTTTAAAGCATATTGCTAATTCTGCCGCTGCCCTTCGTCACCCTACATATTCCATGGATATGGTGCGCGTTGGGATTGGTTTATATGGAGTAGAGGGTTCCATCATTCAATCGGCACAACCAGCTATCACACTTCGTTCTACCATTGCGCAAGTAAAAAAAGTTTCTGCCGGAAGCTCAATTAGCTATAACCGCAAGACCATACTGAGTCGCGATGCTGTCATTGCTACTGTACGACTAGGTTATGCTGACGGTTATCCACGTCAGCTGGGTAACGGAGTAGGGCAGGTTTTGGTAAGGGGTAGGCGTGTACCTATTGTTGGAACCATTTGCATGGATATGTTCATGATTGATGTAACAGAAATTGAAGATGTGCGCGAGGGGGATGATGTGATTTTATTTGGGAATGATTTACCTGTACAAGAAGTAGCCAAGTGGGCGGGCACAATTCCCTATGAAATTCTAACAGGAATTTCTCAACGCGTCAAGCGTGTCTATTTTCAAGAGTAATTAAAAAATCTGTGTTTGATCCGATACGTTGGTATTGGTGGTGCCGGTAACAGGAGGGATTGTTTCTTCTTTTTTCACCAGTTTTTGCTGAAAGAGAAATAATGTAATCACACCAACAGATATGGAGGCGTCAGCGATATTGAATATGGGACTAAAAAATTCAAAAGAGTCGCCACCAATAATTGGTAACCAGCTTGGAAAGTTTCCTTGCACGATTGGGAAGTAAAGCATATCTACTACACTTCCATGTAAAAAGGCTCCATATCCTTTTTCATCCAGTTGTGCCACACCCGTGTAGCCTATATAATCGTGTAATACCGAGCTATAGTGAAGGCCCTTGTCAAAAATCATTCCGTAAAAAAGACTATCAATTAAATTACCTGCTGCACCAGCATAAATAAGTGCAGCACAAATCAAAAAGCCCATGGAGTATTTTTCACGAATAAATTTTCCGATATACCAGGTTCCGATTAATACAGCACACAAACGAAAAAGAGTTAGAATGACTTTACCCATTTCATTTCCAAATTTCCAGCCCCAAGCCATACCTGGGTTTTCGATAAAATGCAAACGAAACCAATTCCACCCAAATACACGTAAAACCTCGCCCGTTGGATGATTTAATTTAATCCAAAACTTCAAGCCCTGATCGGCGAATATGATCAGCAGGATGAGACCTAAGACAGTTGTTTTTTTTGACATGATTATCCGAGCTTTCCAACCATTTTTTCAGGACGTACCCACTCGTCAAATTGTTTAGCAGTAACGTATCCTAATTGTATGGCCATTTCTTTTAAAGTGGTTCCTTGCTTATGTGCTTTTTGGGCAATTTCTGCAGCCTGATAATAGCCAATTTTTGTATTGAGTGCAGTAACCAGCATGAGTGAGTTGTCTACGTGCTTTTTAATATTTGTATGAATCGGTTCAATTCCTATTGCACATTTGTCGTTGAATGAAATACAACCATCTCCAATTAATCGAGCACTGTGTAAAAAGTTATAAATCATGACAGGCTTGAATACATTAAGTTCAAAATGTCCCGAAGCGCCTCCAACATTGATGGCTACATCATTTCCCAATACCTGCGCGGCAATCATGGTGAGTGCTTCGCATTGAGTGGGGTTTACCTTTCCAGGCATGATTGAGGAACCAGGTTCATTATCTGGAATAAACAATTCGCCAATACCACTGCGAGGGCCCGAAGAGAGCATACGAATATCATTGGCAATTTTCATTAGACTTACTGCCACTGTTTTAAGCGCCCCATGTGCTTCAACAATCGCGTCATGTGCAGCTAATGCTTCAAATTTATTGGCAGCTGTTTTGAATGGAAGACCTGTTAACTGTGCAATATGCTTGGCTACATTTTTATCATAGTCTTTGGGGGTATTGATCCCTGTTCCAACTGCAGTACCTCCCAGTGCTAATTCACGCAAATGTTCAAGTGAGTTTTTTATAGCTTTTAGTCCATGATCTAGTTGCGACACATAACCACTGAACTCTTGTCCCACTGTCAAAGGCGTCGCATCCATAAAATGGGTACGTCCTATTTTGACAACCTTCATATACTGCTTACTTTTTTTAGCAAGTGTATCTCTGAGCTTTTTAATACCAGGGATTGTTGTCTCCACTAAAATGGTGTAAGCAGCAATATGCATTGCTGTGGGAAAAGTATCGTTAGAAGATTGTGATTTGTTTACATCATCATTGGGGTGTAAAAACTTTTCTTTATCTGTTAGCTTTCCACCTTTGAGCACATGTCCACGGTAGGCAATCACTTCATTCACGTTCATATTACTCTGTGTTCCGCTTCCGGTTTGCCAAACAACGAGTGGAAAGTATTCATCTAATTTACCTTGTAAAATCTCATCGCATACTTTACCAATTAAACTGGCTTTGTTAGCGGGTAACACACCTGCTTCCTTATTTGTTAGGGCAGCTGCTTTTTTCAACTGTGCAAAAGCCCGGATAATTTCCTTGGGCATTTTGTTAATATCCTGCGCAATTCTGAAATTATCTATACTGCGTTGGGTTTGTGCACCGTAATAGGCATGCAGAGGGACTTTTACTTCCCCCATGGTGTCTTTTTCAATTCTGTATTCCATGCTGGTTGGATTATTTGCCCTGCAAAGTTAGTTGAACTTCGGCTTTCTTTTTTCCAGAAAAGCTGTTACGCCCTCTTGCATTTCTGCTGATCCAAAACAGTCGCCAAATAAACGGACCTCTTCGGTATAACCGTTTTTGGTCTTGTCAAAACAAGCTTCAACCGCCTCTATGACTCGGGCAACTGCTTGTGGCCCTTTTGAAAGGATCGTTTGTAGCAATTTTTTACTTTCCTCTAGTAATTTATCTGCGGGCACTACTTGGTTAGCCAGCCCCCATTGGAGCGCACCTGTAGCATCCAACATATTTCCACTCAGCATCAATTCCAATGCTTTCCCTCTTCCAACTAACTGTGTCAAGCGTTGTGTTCCGCCATAGCCCGGGATGAGTCCCAGATTAACTTCGGGTTGTCCAAATTTTGCCTGCTCTGTTGCAATTCGAATATGACAAGCCATCGCTAATTCACAGCCACCGCCTAATGCAAAACCATTTACTGCAGCAATCACAGGCTTTGTACTTTTTTCGATTTGCTCAAAAATTCGTTGTCCACGGGCGGCCATCTCCATTGCAATGGATTTATCGATCCCTTTAAATTCGCTAATATCTGCGCCAGCTACAAATGCCTTTTCGCCGCTACCGGTAATAATGATACCTCTAACTGCTGGGTCAATTTTAATTTGAGTAAAAGCATGTTCCACCTCTTCCAGCACTGTTTTATTTAGTGCATTCATTTTATCAGGTCGGTTGATGGTTACAATCAAAATACCTTCTTCCAGCTGTCCCACTAGTGTTTGATAGCTACCCCAGTTATTCATATTTGTGATTTTTAAGATCGGTGTATTTGTACCCACTCTCTTATGTACGAGGCAATTTCTTGTGTGCCCGTTCCAGGATGAAAAAGTTTTCCTACCCCAAGTTGCTGTAGCGCAGTTGCGTCTTCTTCAGGAATAATTCCACCTCCGGTGAGCAGCACATCATTCAGCCCTTTTTCTTTTAGCAGGGAAATAATTTTTGGAAATACTGTGTTATGTGCGCCAGACAAAATTGAAATACCTATCGCATCCACGTCTTCTTGGAGGGCAGTATTCACAACCATTTCAGGAGTTTGTCGTAAACCGGTATAAATTACTTCCATCCCTGCATCTCGTAATGCAGTTGCAATCACTTTTGCTCCACGGTCATGTCCGTCGAGTCCCACTTTTGCTACTAATACACGTACAGGTCTTTTCATCGATTAAATTGCTTTCAAAAGTAACTGCTTTGCCTGAACTAGTCGTTGAAGGGTCTCTTGTTGACCCAGTAAGGCCGCAATATCAAAAACACCAGGACCGAATTTGCCTCCTACTAACATAATACGAAGCGGAAGCATCAATTCACCCACTTTTAATGATTGGCTCAAGGCCAGATCTTTCAAGATTTTCTCTAATTCTTGCGCTGTCCATTGATGCGTTTGTTCATAGTAATGGATGAGGCTTGAAAAAAAGGCTTCTTTTTCTGGCGACCATTTAGATAAGATAGAAGCCGTATCAATTTGGGAAGGTCTTTCAAAAAAGAAATGACTTTGTTCTACAAAATCAGAAAGTAATGTGCAACGATCTTTTACCAAATCAATCACTTTTTCTAATTGATCTGTATCTGCAATAACAAGATTTGCTTTTTCAAATTGATTGCGAACTAAAGGGAGTAGTCGGCTGGCAGAACTTTTTTTGATCCATTCATGATTGAACCATTTTGCTTTTTCGTAATCAAATTTTGCACCACTGCTATGCACCCGCTCCATTGAAAACGCGTTGACTAATTCATCGATTGAGTATACTTCTTTCTCTGTTCCTTCATTCCATCCTAGTAAGGCCAATAAATTGACAAATGCCTCTGGCAAAAATCCTTTTTCTTTAAATCCCTCTGTTAGCTCTCCCGACTTTGGATCTTGCCAATTCATGGCAAATACCGGAAACCCATATTTAGCCCCATCTCGTTTACTCAGTTTACCAGTGGGTCCAAGAATAAGTGGGAAGTGCGCCCACTGTGGCATATGTTCCCATCCGAATAAATATTGCCAGACTAATAAATGTACAGGGGCAGAGGGGAGCCATTCCTCACCCCGAAATGCATGCGTAATCTTCATGAGATAATCATCCACTACCACAGCCAAATGATAGGTGGGCATTCCATCAGCTTTTAGCAATACTTTGTCATCTACTGTTGAAGTGTCAAAAGAAACATCTCCTCGGATCATATCAGTAAAACTCAACGTCTTCCCCTCTGGCATTTTAATACGAATAACATACGGGGTGTTTTGGTCCAACAAGTTTTTTACCTCGCCTTCGGGTAAAG
>JBILMC010000111.1:0-4724 GCA_044375755.1 Chitinophagaceae bacterium | reverse complement strand
CGGCGTTGTTGGCGCCTGTCTGATCGCAAGAGATAAAACTCTTTCACATTAATTTAATATTGAAATAATTTTCACAACTGTTAATAAGTAATTATTGGATTACTTCATTTTGAGTGTTAATATTGGATAAGCACTGATTCAATCACTAACCTAAATCCTTTGCATTGACTGAAACTATCATCAACCTCGAAACGGTTAACCCCATTGAATTCTTCGGCGTCAACAACGGAAAGCTCGATATCCTAAAAAAGAAATTTCCCTTACTAAAAATCCTCTCCCGGGGTACACAACTAAAACTTAGTGGTGCTCCAGAGCAAATTGAGCCTGCCCGAGAAAAAATCTCCTTAATCGTATCCTACCTGGAACGAAATGGACATATGAGTCAACAATACTTTGAACAGGTTTTAGGAGGAGATGACGCAGAAGTAATTGACCACTTTCACGAAAAAAATCCTGCTGAAGTTTTGGTATTTGGGCCCAATGGTAAATCAGTACGAGCTCGCACTTCCAATCAAAAGAAGCTAGTACAGGAAGCTGATCGTAACGATATCGTTTTTGCAATCGGACCTGCCGGTACAGGTAAAACATACACTGCAGTTGCATTAGCAGTAAGAGCCTTAAAAAATAAACAAGTAAAGAAAATCATTTTGACACGTCCGGCTGTAGAGGCGGGCGAAAGTCTTGGATTTTTACCTGGTGACCTTAAAGAAAAAATCGACCCCTATTTACGCCCCTTGTATGATGCGCTAGACGATATGATTCCTGCGGATAAGCTAGGCTATTATATGACAACAAGAACTATAGAAATTGCGCCACTTGCTTACATGAGGGGTCGCACATTAGATAATGCCTTTATCATTTTAGATGAGGCACAAAACGCAACTGATCTACAATTGAAAATGTTTCTCACTCGTATTGGAGCTAATGCTAAAGCGATCATAACAGGCGATATGACACAAGTAGACCTTCCCCGCAACCAGCGAAGTGGATTGCAAACTGCAGTTCGAATATTAAAAAATATTGATGGTATCGGCCACATCGAATTGGATGAAGAAGACGTGGTTCGTCACCGACTTGTTAAACAAATATTACGTGCATACAATAAGGAACATGAGAAAGATAATGTCGCTTAATTCTTTTTTCATTCGCTGCATACAGCTAGCGATTATAGTGGTTTTTGCAGCAGGTTGCACAAGCACTGAAAATAAGAATATCACAGAGGGGAGTAGCGACATTGATGTTGGAAGAAAGTTCGTCAGAGCTGCCCTGGATGGCAAATTCGATCAGGCACAGCGGTTCCTTCTCTCAGACACACTGAATTTAAATTATCTCGAAGTTGCTGGAAGAAGCTATGACAAACTTTCTAACGCGGATAAAGAAAATTATAAAGGAGCCTCTATTCTAATTCACGAGAGTAAGTCATTAAATGATTCTACTAGCTTACTCATTTTCTCCAACTCGTTCAAAAATGACCAAGACACCTTACGTGTTGTACGGAAAGATAATCAGTGGAAGGTAGATCTCTCTTACTTGTACTTGCACGAAAACGGACCTACCCAACAGTTGCCTGAGCAGAAAAAAGATTCACTCCGATGAATAGCACATGGCTTTTTGTATTCGCAGGAGGTGGGATTGGTTCTGTTATGCGATTTTTAATTCAGCAACAATTAAACCCAGCCAGAACGAACGAATTTCCACTAGGAACGTTCATCGTCAATGCATTTGGCTGCCTATTGATTGGACTCTTATGGGGATGGAGCGAAAAAGCTACCCAACTCAACAATGAGGTAAAATTCTTTTTATTTACTGGCATTTGCGGTGGATTTACCACCTTTTCAGCATTCAGTCAAGAAAGCATCGTTTTATTTAGAAGCGGAGAGAACCTTACCCTTCTTTTCTATGTTGTTATGACAATAATAATAAGCCTTTTACTTACTTATCTTGGCTACAAATTGCTGTGCTAAACGTTTAAAGTTTTTTAAAAACTTCTTTAGAAAACTCTTCCAACGAAGGATCTCTTGCTCCCATTAAAAGCAGAACACAATCAGTAGTGAGGTGAGAACGGACCGCTTCGGTGAATTGTGAACGATCCTCCACAAAATATGCATTGACACCTAATTGAAGTAAATCGTTTATCAGGTCGCCAGCAGAAATATCCTTGACGGCAGTATCCAAATCTCATCTCTAGGACGTAATGCGTTTGCGATGGACGCTACAAAGTCTGCACGCAAAAAACGAGTTGGCTTGTACCCATGGGGCTGAAACCAAGCGATGACTTTTGGTGCAAGGGGATGACATGCAGAAATTGCCGCCGCACATTTAGCTGGATTATGTGCATAATCATCAATTACAATCACTCCATTTTTAGTTCCCAAAATTTGATGCCTACGGTAGATACCCTGGTACTGCTTCAATGCAATTGCACAGGTTTCTAAGGAAACACCCACTTGGTTTGCTACGGCTGCTGCGGCCAACGCGTTCTCCATGTTATGGCGACCCAGCTGTTGCAGTTCAAAAGGAGTTTTATTGATTGTAAATTGAATAGAAATTCCTTGCTGAAAAAAATCATCAGCCTTGTACCCTATGGTTGTGGGCAAAACCTCATCATCTTGCACTGCAAAGTCATTTTCAGCATGAAGTGATAGCGATGCAGCTACCGAATGAGAACGATTGACTGAAAAATGGACGCTATTTTTTTGAAACTGCTCAAATAATTGAAGAAGTGTTGTTATTTCATCATGGTCCTTATCTACATTCAATAACAACCCAATTTCAGGGTGATAGTTAACAATTGAACCATCACTTTCATCCGCTTCAATTACTAACCATTCCCCCTGCCCTACTACCGCGTTACCAATTTTTCCCTGCTTAATAATTCTGGTTAGACCTGCCCCACTAATGATGCTTGGTGATAGCCCTCCAACCTCCAACATATCAAATAACATCGCAGCTGTTGTACTTTTTCCACTGGTTCCGGCCACAGCAATAGTCTTTTTACTAGATGCAATTAATGCCAGTAAAGCAGCCCGATGGATGATGGGAATTCCTCTTTCTTTAGCAATAACCACCTCTTGAACGGTGGATTCTATAGCAGTAGATACAACCACAAGATCAATCGCTTCAACGATTCCGCTGCCATCTTGTGGATGACAGATGATACCTATTTTTTCCAGTTTGTTTTTTGTAGAGGCAGCAGTTGCTTTTGAAAATTCTCTGTCACTGCCGGCTACTTGCATTCCAATACCTTGCAGATACTGAGCAATTGCACTCATACCAGTGCCTGCAATTCCAATAAAATAGGGACGAGAAAAATCCTTAAGGGATTGTACCATTTTACTTACGCACGTTGCTTCTGTCGAGCTGTACTTTTTGTAGCGGGAGATTTAGCCTGCGCTTTTTTGGGTGTAGCCGATTTAGATTTCGTCTTTTTTAGCGCATTCTTGATGGCTGTACTCAAATTAGCATAGGTTGGCTTTCCACTAATTGGAGCATCATTGATAAAGAATGCAGGCAGTTCTTTTACACCACGATTATGCCCTTCTTTTAGGTCATCTTGCACTTGCCAACCATAAACACCATTTACAAGATCATCCAGAAATTTTTTATTCTTGACTCCTGCCTCTTTACTATATAATTTTAAACTGGTCGTACCCAAATTGCGGCGATTATTGAAAAGCACGTTGTGCATTTCCCAAAATTTTCCTTCCTGCGCAGCTGCGATAGCCGACTCACTAGCCTTTAAACTTCTTTGATGAATTAGAGTGAGCGGGAAATGACGAAATTGAAATTTTATCTTGCCGTCAAATTCCTCAAGCAACTGCTTGACAATTTCATTCACCTTCGCACATTCCTCGTTTTCATATTCACCAAATTCTACTAGTGTGATAGGCGCATCTTTTTTACCTACAAATATCTCCCGGGGTTCTATGATGACTACGTCATCTTTTTTAAAAGCCATTGTTATTTATTTTGATGCAGTGCTTGTTATGATTCTATAACAACGAACTGCCTTTTCTGTTGGCCAATACCTTATTTTTTAATCTAATATGAATTGCCAACCGGCTGAAGGTAGGGGATTTTATAATCCAGCCTTCGTCTATTCATTTATTTTAACAAAATTTAATCAAATAATTGATTTTGAGCAATTTATAATTACAAAAACGAGCCGAATTTGTAAGCATTTACACCCATTTCTCAAAAATGACCGGAAAAATATGTGGATGTTTAAGCAATAATAATGACCCCGATCATTAAACAAGATGAGTGTAGTTAGTTAAGAAATGACCTTTTCAATCGCTTCATTTCGAAAAACAACGGTATTATCAAAAACATCTACTAGTACAGGTTTAGACTCGTCAATCTCACCGCCAAGTATCTTTTTGCTGAGCGTATTCACTAGCTCCTTTTGCAAAAGTCTCTTCAGTGGACGAGCCCCTAATTGTGGATCATACCCATTTTCTGCAAGATACTTCAACGCATAATCCGTAAATCTCAATTCAATACCAGTGGTAGCTAATAGCTCCCTCAAAATATTCAATTGAATTTTTAACACTCCCAGGATATCTTTTGAAAGCAAAGGATGGAATAAAATAATTTCATCAACTCTATTTAAAAACTCCGGACGAATAGTTTGACGCAGCAATTGCATTACTTGCACCTTTGCTTTTTCAGAGGCAGTCTGCACATTTTTTTCAGATACTCCCTCAAACGCGTCCATGATCAAC
>JBILMC010000190.1:0-3072 GCA_044375755.1 Chitinophagaceae bacterium | reverse complement strand
ATTCACCACTCGACCTTTATTATCTGTTAAGCGACCATCATCCAAAACTTGTAATAAAACATTCCATACATCGGGGTGGGCTTTTTCAATTTCATCCAATAAAACGACACTGTAAGGCTTTCGACGAACGGCCTCCGTTAATTGCCCTCCCTCTTCATAACCCACATAGCCGGGAGGAGCCCCCACTAATCTGCTGACTGAATGTTTTTCCTGATACTCACTCATATCAATTCTCGTCATCATGGATTCATCGTCAAATAAAAAATCAGCAAGTGAACGAGCTAATTCTGTTTTTCCTACACCTGTAGTGCCTAAAAATATAAATGACCCAATGGGACGTTTAGGATCCTGAAGACCTGCCCTGCTTCTTCTAATGGCATCTGAAACAGCTACAATCGCCTCGTCCTGCCCCACTACACGCTGATGCAATTGATCTTCTAAATTCAAGAGGCGATCTTTTTCACTTTGTAACATTTTAGTGACCGGAATCCCCGTGGCTTTCGCAACAGCCTCTGCAATATCTTCAGCATCTACTTCTTCTTTTAATAATCTTTTTTCTGTCTCGTGCGATAATTGATCACTTAAGCCCTTTATCAAATTTTCTTGTTCCTTGATTTTTCCATAGCGAATTTCCGCTACCCTTCCATAATTACCCTCTCTTTCCGCACGCTCTGCTTCTTGCTTCAACTGCTCCACAGTGAGTTTGGCTTTTTGCAGTTGATCTACGACCTCTTTCTCTGCCACCCACTTTGCTTTCAAGGTATCTCTTTGAACAGCAACATTGGCTATTTCTGTATTAAGTTCTTTTAATTTAATCTCATCCTCTTCGCGTTTTATTGCTTCTCTTTCTATCTCCAGCTGACGAATTTGTCTTTCTAACGTGTCTAGCTCTTCGGGCATTGAGTTCATTTCTAATCTCAATTTAGCAGCACTCTCATCAATCAGATCAATGGCTTTATCGGGCAGAAAGCGATCGGTAATGTAGCGATGTGAAAGTTCAACGGCTGCAATGATAGCTTCATCTTTTATGCGGACACTGTGATGCGTTTCATAACGATCTTTCAACCCTCTTAAAATTGAGATTGCATCCTCTAGCGTGGGCTCCTCAATCATCACTTTTTGAAAGCGACGCTCCAACGCTTTATCTTTTTCGAAATATTTTTGATATTCATTCAAAGTGGTAGCACCAACTGCACGCAACTCACCCCGAGATAATGCCGGTTTAAGAATATTTGCTGCATCCATTGCTCCCTCTCCACCGCCGGCTCCAACCAGGGTGTGTATTTCGTCAATAAACAAAATGATTTCACCTTCAGAATCTGCCACTTCCTTTACAACCGCTTTTAATCGCTCTTCAAATTCACCTTTATATTTAGCACCAGCAATCAATAGCCCCATATCCAAAGCATAAATACACTTTGATTTTAAATTTTCAGGCACGTCTCCATTAACAATACGGTGTGCAATACCCTCGGCAATGGCA
This sequence comes from Chitinophagaceae bacterium, assembly GCA_044375755.1. GTDB lineage: Bacteria > Bacteroidota > Bacteroidia > Chitinophagales > Chitinophagaceae > JJ008. The sequence goes on along the minus strand of JBILMC010000190.1, from coordinate 1,589 downwards.
GTTTTTCCAACTCCTGGCTCTCCTACTAAAATGGGATTATTTTTTGTTCGGCGAGAGAGAATATGTAGGGTTCTCCTGATCTCCTCATCTCTTCCAATCACCGGATCCAATTTTCCCTGTCGCGCCAGTTCGTTTAGATCTTTGGCATACTTTGACAAAGCGTTATACTGTTGAGACTGCGTTGAAGATGTTACTTTTTCTCCTTTTCGTAATTCCTTCACCGCAGCAACTAATCCACTTTCAGTAAGACCAGCGTTCTTTAAAAGTTTACCAGATGAATCATCGCCTTGTACCAGGGCCAGCAACAAGTGCTCAGGAGTAACAAACTCGTCCTTAAATAATTGTATGGCTGCTCCAGCACGTAATACAACTGAGTTTGCTTCACGACTAATTTGCTGCGCCGGCTCGCCACTAAAGGGTAGTATTTTTGAAAGAAGCTCATCCAGCTTGGAAGAAACAATATTAACGCTCACATTATTTTTCTTAAGTAAATAATCAATGGGCGTATCTGCCATTTCAATTAAAGCCTTCAAAATATGGGCTGCCTCAATGGAGGCGGACTTGCCATTAAATGCCAATTGCTGTGCCTGCTGAATGATTTCTGCAGCCTTTATGGTAAAATTGCTAAGATTCATATCTGCTTCTCCTTTAAATTTAAATATACTGTCACGTTTATCGTCTAATTAATGACGAACCACCATACCTTATCAAAAATCATTCAGGTCAATTCCGTAGTGATTCAAAGAGTAACTTTGTCACATAATTCTAGAAAACACTGCACGAAAGTCAGAAGTCAGTACATATATCTGCTATTCTTGCAGTTCTCAATAACTTCTTGATAAAAGAAAACAACTCCTTGACGCCAACTGAACATACCAGATTTATAAAAGCGACCGCTTTTGAATTAGGCTTTGACTACTGTGGTATTGCGGCAGCAAAAAAATTAGACAAGGACGAAAAGCGATTACACAACTGGCTTTCAAAAGGATACCAAGGTCAAATGCGATACATGGAAAACCATTTTGATCTGCGCATAGACCCAACCAAACTAGTTCCCGGTGCGCGCTCTGTAATTACATTATTGCTCAATTACTACCCTAGCCAGGTGATGGACCCTAGTGAACCAAAAATTGCAAAATACGCCTATGGGCAGGACTACCATACAGTAATTAGAGAAAAACTAAACACTTTTCTCTATCGAATTCGGGAAAAGATTGGCGAGGTGCAGGGAAGAGGTTTTGTAGACTCTGCACCAGTTCTCGAAAGAAGCTGGGCACAACTAGCCGGTTTAGGTTGGGTTGGTAAAAATGGAAATTTGATTCATAAAAATGCCGGATCATTTTTTTTCATCGCTACCCTAATCACAGATCTTTTGCTTGAATATGACGACCCATTCGCAAAAGATTTTTGTGGCACCTGTACACGATGCATTGAGGCTTGTCCTACAGATGCAATTTTGCCGGATAAAGTAATTGACGCAAGTAAATGCATTTCTTATTACACCATTGAACTAAAGAGTCATCTTAGCCCCGAATTAAAAAAAGGCCAACTGGACGGCTGGCTATTTGGATGTGACACCTGCCAAGATG
>JBILMC010000049.1:0-7977 GCA_044375755.1 Chitinophagaceae bacterium | reverse complement strand
CGGAGAAAAAGCCAGCGTGGGAGAAGGAACAAAAATTTATCCCAACTGCTTTATTGGAGAAGATGTAAAAATTGGCCGCGACTGTGTCATTCATCCCGGTGTAAAAATTTATCATCAATGTGTGTTGGGCGACAAAGTGATCATTCACGCAGGTACCGTCATTGGAAGTGATGGTTTTGGTTTTGCGCCACAGGCCGATGGCAGTTTACAAAAAGTACCACAGATAGGAAATGTTGTTATTGAAGAAGGAGTAGAAATTGGATCCAACACAACAATCGATAGAGCTACGATTGGCTCTACACTCATTCGCAAGGGGGCTAAACTCGATAACCTGATTCAGGTTGCACATAACGTGGAAATAGGCAACAGCACTGTGATCGCGGCACAAACTGGCATCAGTGGAAGTACTAAAATTGGAAAGGGAGTAATGATCGGAGGGCAAGCCGGAATTGTTGGACATATCACCCTGGGAGACGGCGCAAAAGTTAACGCACAAAGCGGAGTTAGTAAATCCTTGGAGCCTGGAAAAGCAGTTACGGGCACACCCGCATCCGACTACACCCAGGCGCTCAGAAGCCAGGCAGTGGTCAGAAGACTCCCTGAGCTAGAGAAGCGGATCCTGGAACTTGAAAAAATCATAAAAGATTTACAATCAAATAGTTAGAAGCGATAGTTGACGACCCTTCTGCATTTGTTATCTTTGCAACACCAAAACCCGTTCATGGCTACCCCTTTCAACCCCGATAAACAACATACTATTGGCTCTTCTGTAACTATTTCCGGTACAGGACTCCACACTGGTATTTTAGCTGATCTGACCTTACATGCTGCCAATCCAGGCTATGGGGTCCAATTCAAAAGAACGGATTTGCCTGATCAGCCTGTTATCAAAGCAGATTGCGATCTGGTTACCGACACCAGCCGTGGCACCACGCTAGAATTCAATGGCGCAAAAATCAGCACCGTTGAGCATGTTCTGGCAGCGCTTGTTGGAATGGGTGTTGACAATTGTTTGATTGATGTGAACGGTCCAGAAATTCCAATTATGGATGGGAGCTCTGCGCCTTTTGTAGAGTTGATTGAAAAAGCAGGAGTAGTTGAACAAGACGCTACCAAAAACTGGTATAGCATAGACGAGAACATTTTCCATTATGACGAAGGCAAGCGCGTAGAAATGGTAGCAATGCCTGCACTAGACTATCAAATTACTACACTCATCGATTTTAATTCGCCCGTATTGGGAACTCAACACGCAGGACTAAAAAAAATCAGCAACTTCAAAGCTGAGATCTCCTCCTGTAGAACATTTTGTTTTTTACATGAACTAGAAATGTTGTTGGAGAACAATTTGATAAAAGGAGGAGACATCAATAATGCCATTGTCATCGTTGATAAACCCGTAGATGAGCAAGAGCTGGATCGTCTCAAAAAAATATTTAAGAAAGAAAAAATCGAGGTAAAAAGCGAGGGTTATCTCAACAACCTGGACTTACGTTTTCCCAATGAACCTGCACGTCACAAGTTGTTAGATGTAATAGGCGATTTGGCCCTTGTTGGCTATCCAATTAAAGCCCGCATCATTGCTAACCGGCCTGGTCATAGCAGCAATATCGCCTTTGCCAAAAAGATCAAACAGTATATCAAAAAAAATAAGCACACCAAAGATGTGCCTTATTACGATCCTGCTGTGACCCCTGTATACGATCTGCAGTACATTGAAAAAACATTACCACATCGCTTTCCGTTTGCGTTAGTTGATAAAGTAATCGAACTGAGTGACACCCATATTGTAGGTGTAAAAAATGTCACTTTTAACGAGTGGTATTTCCAAGGACATTTCCCTGGCAACCCGGTAATGCCCGGAGTATTACAAATTGAAGCACTGGCACAATGCGGAGGTATTCTTGCCATCAACCTTAGCGGAGAGGGACAGTATGATACCTATTTTCTCAAGATTGATAATTGCAAGTTCAAACAGATGGTGCGTCCGGGTGACACCTTACTGCTAAAAATGGAATTAATCAACCCCATTCGCAGAGGAATCTGTGAAATGCGCGGTACCATTTACGTAGCTGGAAAAGTATGCACGGAAGCCATTTTGGTAGCCCAGATCGTCAAGCGATAAATGGGGAAAAAACCAGCCAAAAAACAAGTCAGAAAACAGGGTTTCCCAGAGGGGTTTCAGTAGATTTGCACACCTTGCTTTTTTAGCAAAAAAAACAGCCAATCGACCAAACCATGAGCACCGAAAAAGCCCAATATAGCGCCGACAGTATTCAGGTCCTGGAAGGACTAGAAGCCGTGCGTAAACGCCCTGCGATGTACATCGGCGACATCGGGGTGAAAGGACTCCATCACTTAGTTTACGAGGTGGTCGATAATTCTATCGATGAGGCATTAGCTGGATACTGTAAAAATATTGCTGTTACTATCCACGAGGACAATTCAATTTCCGTGCAAGACGATGGACGTGGCATTCCTACTGCGATGCACACCAAAGAAAAAAGATCTGCATTGGAAGTTGTCATGACCGTGTTGCATGCCGGTGGTAAGTTTGACAAAGATTCATACAAAGTATCTGGAGGTTTGCACGGAGTAGGTGTGAGTTGCGTCAATGCGCTCAGCACCAAATTACACGTTACCGTACAGCGCGAAGGAAAAGTATTTGAACAGGAATACAAGATCGGCGTTCCCCAATATGCAGTACGAGAAGTGGGAACCAGTGATAAGACAGGAACACGTGTACATTTTTGGCCCGATGGCAGCATTTTTATCACTACTACATACAACAAGGATATTTTAGAAGGACGTTTACGCGAGCTGGCTTACTTGAACCGCGGTGTTCGTATCAATCTGAAAGATCTGCGCGAAGTAGAAAATGGACAAGCTTACGAAAAGAGTTTTTATAGCGAAGGGGGTATTGTTGAGTTTGTAGAAATGCTTGACAATAATGCTGGAAGAAATCCACTAATCCCTAAAGTAATTGCAGTTGAGGGAAAAGATGAAGCGACTAATGTAGCTGTTGAGGTAGCCTTAAGCTATAACGATAGCTATAACGAACATATTTATTCCTACGTCAATAATATCAACACTATTGAGGGGGGTACTCACGTTTCTGGTTTTCGTCGCGCTCTAACGCGTGTCTTCAAAAGTTACGGCGACCGCAATGGTCTTTTTGAAAAAGCAAAAGTGGAAATTGAAGGAGACGATTTCAGAGAGGGACTAAGTGCCATCATTTCTGTAAAAGTTCCCGAACCACAGTTTGAAGGTCAAACCAAAACCAAATTGGGAAACAACGAGGTGATGGGCGTAGTAGACAGCACCGTTTCCAAAGTATTAGAAGCATATCTGGAGGAGAATCCAAAAGAAGCGAAGAATATTGTTGCAAAAGTTATTTTGGCCGCACAAGCTCGCGCAGCAGCGCGTAAAGCACGCGAACTTGTACAACGTAAGTCTGTACTTAGTGGCGGCGGACTACCCGGTAAATTAGCGGACTGTTCGGATCGTAATCCTGAAAAATGTGAATTATACCTTGTTGAGGGAGATTCAGCAGGTGGAACGGCCAAGCAAGGAAGAGATAGAAGTTATCAAGCTATTCTTCCGTTGCGTGGTAAAATCCTCAACGTAGAAAAAGCCATGGAACATAAGATCTACGACAATGAAGAGATCCGCAACATGTTCACAGCTTTAGGAGTGAAAATTGGAACACCAGAAGATCCTAAGGCTTTAGATCTAAGTAAGCTGCGCTATCACAAACTGATCATCATGACTGATGCCGATGTGGATGGTTCACATATTGCTACATTGATTTTGACTTTCATCTATCGTTACATGAAAGAAATGATCGAGCAAGGTTATGTATACATTGCACAACCTCCTCTTTACCTAGTTAAAAAAGGTAAAGAACAGGAGTACGCTTATAATGAAGAGCAGCGCAAAGCATGGGTTGAAAAATTAGGAGGCGGCAAAGAAGATTCTGTTACCATCCAACGCTACAAAGGTTTGGGAGAAATGAACGCCGAACAATTATGGGAAACCACCATGAACCCTGCTACACGTACCCTAAAGCGTGTTACCATTGAAAGTGCTGCTGAATCCGATCGCATATTCAGTATGCTAATGGGTGACGAAGTGGCACCACGTCGTGAATTTATTGAGAGTCACGCAAAGTACGCTAAGCTAGATATCTAATTTTTTCCTTGCAACGCATAGTTGAAACTAAACTGGTAGAGCGGTAGGCTATAGGCTGGCTCCGGTGCCTTTGAATAGCGATAGTAGATTGCTTTAATATTGACCAGATAGTTAATCTCTACTCCAAAGCCCAGCGAAATTCCACTGTATAGTCCGTTAGTACGGAGGCCATCTAAAAAAATATTCAATTGCGTAGGACTCGTATAGCAAAGATGATAGCGCAGGCTTAACCAGCAAATTCCCATTTGTGCACTTTTTTCACGCTCCCAAGCTCCGGTTTGAAAAAATATACCAGCCACCGCATAACTATTTAGAAAATTATGCGAACGTCCTGCAAAAGAATTGACACCGCTATTCACGCGATAACCTGTTAGCATTCGCTCACCAACTTGATAAAGCAAACCCCACTTGGTGATCCTAGAAACTTTTGACAATACAGGCATGCCATCGACACTCAAATTGAGTAATCCACTCAGTGGTGTAATAAACTGAGTAACCAAATGTTCATTACTACGGTTAAGGGAGAATACTGCTTGTTGTTGAAAAGCAGTATTACTAACTCCACCATACACGGTTAAAGGAATGGCAAATTTGCCGGGCTCACCAATCATCAAACGTATTAGTCGAGCAGAGGCACTAACCTGACCACTACTAATCAGATCAATAAACCCAGCATTAAAAAAATCTGTTTTGGGAACATTTACTTTTTTAATAGACGTATCCTGTTTTATTTCTCGCGCATAAAGTGCAGATTCAATAAATAGAAACGGCATTCCTAGTAAAACTCCTGCTACTATGATGATCGATACTCGCATTAATTACCGAAGCAATTCCGATTGCCAAACAAATAAACCGTTTTAAGATACTGTTCATTATAATGGAGATCGAAGGTTAAAAAGTTGGTGGAGCGGTCTTTTATTATCAATGCAAAGGGATGAAACTGTGCTAAACGAGCCTTGTATGTTTGATAATTAGGCGATTGAACATAAGTGCTTCCATCCGTAGGCCATGGTATGTTTTCGCAGGCATTCCACTGCTGGGTGCAATAGCTGATTCCGACACGATTTAGTCGATCTCTACCCCAGCCCATCCATTTTTTACGATACACCCGTGCAATCCCTTTGAGATGTGTTTTGGTTTCACGACCATCAAGTAAAACTCCTCGCTGCAGGACCTGGTAGTTAATTTTTCTTTTTGTTCCCGGACTCATGCCTACTTCAAGCGGGAGCCTATCCTTAAATGAAGCACGAGCCACTGCATGGCAATCATAAAATACATTGGTGTTGAGCCAGTTAAGAATATCTTTTATATCCTTCCAATTATCAAAAATAAAAAGGAGGATGTCTTTGAGTTTTGAATTTTTATCCGCTCCCTCCCCATTAAAGCGATGTGCTGCATTTATCAATTCAGGCTCGGGATTAATAATATCGATATCCCAATTTTCGTTTAGCACCCGCCAATAATGATCTTCTAATATTGGTTGTTGGAGTTGCACATCGACGTCATCCAGCTCTTCGCCGGAAGAAGCCAACCATTTATCCGTTTGTAAATTAATTTGTTGAAGAGCAGATCGAAAACCAACCTGTGTAGCAAACAAACTACTTGCATAACTATTTTCCATCCGAAAAACCTCCTCTTCTAAATAATCTGTCAATTGCTCGCGCAACTCGGCTGGCATAAGGCCTAGAGAACAACTATTTCCTCGAAAAAAATCCTGTTGAATAGCAGTTGCAGACCGCACAAAAAAATCATCATACAAGCTGTCTTGTATAGCCAGCCTAGCTGCAGTTCGTACAACCGATTGCAAGTTTTGAAATTGAGGGACACCATTTTGCTGCGTAATGGACTCTTGCAAAATCAAAGCTTGGACATCTTGCTGAATCCAATATTTAATTTTTTCAAATTGCTCTGCCCACCGGGCCGTGGTTTGTGAAAGTGTGCGGTCCTGGCGAAAACAATCAAATGCGACGGGCTGGGCCCAGCCCGTTAAGGATAAAACGATGCAAAAAAACAGATAATAGTATTTTTTCATAGGTAAATTTTTGGAACATTAAAAAAATAGATGACCCTACTAAAATGCAGCCAGTCTTGGGCAAATGCCCGTGGAAAATGGCATTGACGAAGGTTTTTTTTCTTATGCACCAGAAGGCTTACCTTCACACCCTAACCACGAAAATCATTTAACATGTCAGACGTAAAAATCACAGCGTACAACGTAAAGACAAAAGAAAAGGGTTGTGTTATGCACGACGCCGTAATTACCAAAACTGCCAAGGGTGCTTATATGGCCCAAGGAAACGATGGAAAAGGAAATAAATTAACCACCTTGATGGGTGAAGAAAAAGCACTGGCTGCCATCAAAGCAGGAGTTGCTAAGCAAGGTTGGTAATAGTAATTTGAAACCAATTGCAGGAGGTGAGTGCGCAAGTACTCACCTCTTTTTTTGTACCCAGTCCGCCAACGATTGTAAAAAACGCTGCACCCCTTCCATACCCTTCATTTCATTCACCACTAATAAAAACAACCGACCGGTTTGTTTTAGATGAGCTAACCTAGTTTCAGTTTGCAGGTAAGACAGGATTAATTTAAAAGTAGCCGATTCAAAATAAGGAGAGTCCGGACGATTGATGAAAAAGCAGCGAAGGGTTTCATCTTTTAAACTCATTTTTTCAAAGCCCAGCTCAATGGCCAGCTTTCGGCAACGTACGGTGGTAAAAAGATCTTCCACTGGTTTTGGAATAAGACCAAATCGATCGATCATTTCATTTTTTAATGCAATCAATTCACCCTCTGAATCGCAATTATCCAGACGTTGGTATAATGATAATCGCTCGGTAATCGGAGGAACAAAATCATCAGGAATCAGAATTTCTAAATCTGTATCAATCGTACAATCCTGTACGTAATCATCCTGTTTTGCAATTTCTTCTTTAAATAACTCCTTGAAATCACTTCGCTTCAGCTCCCGTATGGCCTCATTTAAAATTTTCTGATACATTTCAAAACCAATCTCTGCCATAAAACCACTCTGTTCACCTCCTAATAAATTACCAGCGCCCCTGATATCAAGATCCCGCATCGCAATCTGAAAACCACTCCCCAGCTCGCTGTGTTGCTCCAACGTTTGCAATCGTTTACGAGAATCGTTGGGGAGTGTGCTCATGGGTGGTGCCACTAAATAACAGAATGCTTTCTTATTGCTTCTACCAACGCGTCCACGCAGCTGGTGCAAATCGCTCAGCCCAAATTGATGCGCATTATTAACGATAATTGTATTGACCGAAGGGATATCTACTCCACTCTCCACGATATTAGTACATACCAACACATCATAACGGCGGTCAATAAAATCCAAGATGCGTTCTTCCAGCTCATGTCCTTCCATTTGACCATGTGCGTACCCAATAGAAAGATCAGGACAAAGACCTTTTAGTATTGTTGCCATCTCTGCGAGACCAGCAATACGGTTATAAATGAAAAAGACCTGTCCGCCCCGCTCTGTTTCAAAATAGATTGCATCACGTATTGCATCTTCATTATACACCATCACTTCTGTTTGGATGGGCTGACGATTGGGGGGAGGCGTGTTAATAATACTAAGATCACGTGCCCCCATTAATGAAAACTGGAGTGTTCGAGGAATTGGAGTAGCTGTTAAGGTCAAACAATCAACCATGGAACGTAGCGTCTTTATTTTTTCTTTATGCGCCACTCCAAATTTTTGCTCCTCATCCACTACCAATAATCCCAGGTCTTTAAACTTCACCTCTTTGCCGAGTAAACCAT